>CAYTWV010000510.1:0-3514 GCA_964442235.1 uncultured Myxococcales bacterium
CGGCCTCGACCAGGGCAGGCATGTCTCGGTGGCACGGGTTGCAGTCTGAGGAGGTGTCGGCAATGCCCACGATGGGCCGCTCCAAGTCCGATTTGTCGTACCCAGCGGATGCCAGAAACACACGTCTCATGTACCGACTGAACTCGGGGTCTGAGTACGAAGTAAGATTTCTGTATATTCCACGACTAATATCGAAACTCATTTACAACCTCCCAGTGTGCCCGCTCCCATCCTGCAACCCCGTCTATGCGCAAAACACAAACCTACAACCGGATGTTTACATACTTTGCGGTGGTGTAAGATTCCATCCACTCGACACCGCCTTCTCGGCCCATGCCCGAGTGTTTTACGCCGCCGAAAGGGGCTTCGGCTGTGGCGATGACCAGATTGTTTACGCCAACCATGCCACAATCCAGCCCCTCCGAGGCCAGGAAGGCCGTCTTGGTGCTGCTGGTAAACACGTAACCCGCCAGGCCGAAAGGAGTCGAATTGGCTTTCGCCAGGCCATCGGCAAGGTCCACAAACGATGTAACTGGGGCCACGGGACAGAAGGGCTCTTCTTGCATGATGGCCATGTCTGGCGTCACGTTGACCAATACCGTTGGCATATAGAAGAACCCCTTGTCCATGCCGTCGGGGCTTCGGCCTCCGCACGAGAGGCGAGCGCCCTTTTCCAACGCATCGGCCACCAGTGCCTTGGTTGCATCCAGCCGCTTCTTGTTCGCCAAAGGTCCCACGTCAATGCCCGCTGTCCGCCCGTCGCCAACTGTCAGCGTCCGCGTCACCTGCACAAAACGCTGGGTGAATCTCTCCAGAACCGACTCTTGCACAAAAAAGCGACTGGCAGAGATGCATACCTGGCCATTGTTCCGATACTTCGCCCGTGCGCACTTCTCGGCAGCATCCTCCACGTCGGCATCTTCGAACACCAGCACCGCAGAATGTCCGCCCAGTTCCAACGAAATGGGCTTGAGTTCTTCGGCACACTGGCGAGCCAACTCTTTCCCCACCGGAACCGACCCGGTCAGGGTCACCTTTCGAATGACAGGCGACGCAATCAGGTATCGGCTGATGAACGACGAGCGTCCCGTGACCATCCCCAGCACACCGGCCGGAAGACCCGACTCCAGAGCCGCCTGGGCAAGATACAAAGCCGTCCTGGGGGCCTCGACGGGGGGCTTGACCACCACCGAACACCCTGCTGCCAAGGCCGGTGCAATCTTTCTGGCCGTCAGCAAGGCCGGGAAATTCCATGGGCTGAAGGCCGCCACGGGACCCACCGGCTGGCGCAGCACCAGAATTCGGTGCTCCCGGCTGTGAGCGTCCACCGTTCGCCCGTAAACTCGAAGCGCTTCTCCGGCATACCACTCGTACTGGTCCGCCGTGGCACCAACCTCACCACGGGCTTCGGCCAGGGTCTTTCCCTGCTCCTGGGTCAGACATTGGGCGACCTCTTCGGTGTGGGCCCTAAGCCAGTCGGCAGTGCGGCCCAAGACCCTGCTTCGGGTCCAGGCGTCGGTGTTCTTCCAGACCTCGAACCCTTTTGCTGCACAAGCCACGGCTTGTTCCAAGTCGGCCTCGCTGGCCATGGGTACCGAGTCAATGACCTGCTCGTTGGCAGGGTCCAACAGGTCGGTACGTTCACCGGTGGAAGCATCCACCCACTGATTGTCCAAAAATAGTTGATTTGGTGCTCTCATAAATGCCTCTGCTTTGTTCCCTTTCGGACCACTGGCTTATCTGTTTTAGTATCTATTACAGACCGATATCGTGTCTCAGCGCCTGGGTTGCGTCGACCCAATTCCCGACGTTCCACCGGCCAAAGGCCCCAAGCCCACCCAATGGGTCCGGACCACAATAGACCGGCACATGGACCAAAGACAGCCCATCGTGCGCCGCAGCACGTTCCAATGCTGCCAAAAGCGAGGTGACGTCGTGGCCCCCGTGCAAACCAAGGACGCCCTGGACCGAGTTGGCCCACGCCACATAGTCCACCGGGTGATGGTCCCACGTCGCAAACTCATGGCCGTACTGAGCCTGCTGAAGGCCCGATATGGCCGCCATACGCCTATTGTCAAACAGCACGATGCAGCCTTTTGCCTTGTGCACGGCCCCATCAATCAAGATTTGTGGGTTCATCGTGAACGAACCATCCCCGGTCAAGGCCACACCATAAAAGGGCCGACTGGAAATAGCTGAAGCCAGAAGCGCCGAGACCGCAAACCCCATGTAGCTGGCGCCCGTGTCGGTAAACGTCTGCCCCGGCCGCTGGTCCTGGGCGATTTGAAAGCCGTTGGCCTGCACGTCCCCGGCATCAAAAAAGACCGGTGCGGATCTTCCCTTTGCCCAGTCCAGGGCTGTCTTGATTGCGGCGGGCTGGGTCAGAACACAACGCCCCCAGACGTCATCGTGCAGAGTTGGCGTGTTAAAACGCAGCGCCTTGAACTCCTCCCACTCGGCCCGCTTCTGGGTACAAAGGTGGCGCCAGGGAAGGCAGCGAGCCTCCGTCCCTCGTGCTTCCTCCGTCGCCGTCCCCTGTGCCTCCGTCCCCGCCCCATCGCTTCCGTTTGTGTCAGTCAGACTTTGGCAAAGCTGCTCCAGCACGGCTTGGGCGGTGCCAATCAGCGGGATGTTTCGCCCATAGTGATTGGCCGCATCGGGATCGGGATTAATGGAGATCACCGTCTGAACCTTGGGGTAGCCGGTTCGACTGCTATCGGACTGGCAGACGGCCCGAGTCCCAATGGCGACCAGCAAATCGGCTTCCTCCATGGCGAAGTTCCCGCAGATGCTGCCCTTGGACCCGCCCACGCCCATGTTGGCCGGATGAGAACTGGGGATAACCCCTGTGGCACCCGGGGTATGGACCACCACGGCACCCACCCTTTCCACAAACCGGCTCAGGGCTTCACCGGCGAATCGGCCTCCGCCACCGACCTTCACCACAATTCGTTTGGCCGAAGATAAGGCCGCAATCGCCTGCTGAATCCTTCCATGGTCAGCCCTAAGGGCCGGCCCAACCGTCGCTGCGCGGGGCAGTTCGGCCAGATTAAACATGGGAAGGATGGAAGGTTGTGTATTCATGGGCATCAGCAAGAAAAAAGGTCGTTGCTGCCAAGGGTGGTCCACACAATTCTGGCCTCTGCGAAGTGCCGTGGAAACGGCGCCGGGGGTGTGAAGCGAATAGGCATCGCTCATGGTGGAGAAGAGGCGATGAAACAGGCCCTGCTCGCTTTTGGGCACCTGCTGCATGTTGGGGCCTTCGTCCTCGGTGGTTTCGTCCCCGTAAAGGTGCCAGACGCCCAGGCCATTGCTTGCCGAGGCCAGCGCACCGGCAAAGGCCTGAAGGGCCCCCGGGCCGATGGAGGTGAACACCGCAGCCTTCTCGCCAGTCACCCATCTCAGTGCGCTAGCCGCATGAGCCGCTTCGGTCTCGTGCCGTACAGGGAAGACCCGCCACGCCCCCGCCTGGGCATAGACTCGAAGCCCTTCGCACCGGTTTGTGGACCCGTCC
>CAYTWV010000511.1:0-3511 GCA_964442235.1 uncultured Myxococcales bacterium
CCATACCCGCAAGGAGAGAGGCAAATCCCTGGCCATCGTCCATCGGGACGTCAGCCCCCAGAATATCATGATCAGCCATGCCGGAGAGGTGAAGATCCTCGACTTTGGCGTCGCTCGAGCCGCATGTCGAACCTCGGAAACCCAAACCGGCGTCATCAAGGGAAAGTATGGGTACATGTCCCCCGAACAGGTGCGGGGACGTCCCATGGACCATCGAAGCGACATCTTCAGCCTGGGGGTCGTGCTCTGGGAAATGCTCACCCTGCGGCGTCTGTTTGCCTCGGAAAATGACATCCTTACGGCAGAAAACGTCTGCCAGAGACCTGCCCCTCCGCCCCATCACATTCGCACGGACCTGCCCAAAGACCTGGATCCCATCCTGCAAAGAGCCTTGGCCAAAGACCCCAACGAGCGGTACGCCTCGGCCCAGGAGTTCCGGGATGATATCTCCGTGCTGCTGATGTCGGCCGGTGCCTATCCCACACCCGACCAGGTGGCCGACTTCGTCTACAAACTCTTTCCCCAGGACATGGAAGCCTTGCGCCAGGGTGACCACCTGCTGGACGTCGACGAAGAACTTCTGCCCGACTCCCTGCCCGGCGCCGCCGTTCCGGCTCAACCCGTCTTAGCCGATTCGGGCACCCGCAAAGTGGAACGCCAACCCCTGCCCGATTTGCTTCCACTGCCCACCGACGCCTCTTTGTCCCAGGAGTCCACTCAACCCGACCCCACCTCCCCCTTACTGAACCTGCCCGAACTGCCTTCGTCACTCTCCAAGGCCCCGGACTCCTCCAACAGAATCCTTCGCCGCTGGACCCAAATTATGGGGCTGGCCCTCCTCGCAGTCATGATCGCTGTGGGTGCCATTTCGGCATATCGATTCTTCCAGCGCCAACCCTACCGCAGCGCCGATTCCGCCGGCGAAAACGACCCCAAAACGCAAGAAGGCAAAACAGAGCAAATAGCCAAGGATGCTCCCAAAACGTCCGAGGCCAAGCCGGCAACCCCCGACGCCGGCACAAAACCGCCTCAAATACAACCGGACGTCCCCGAAATCGCCATGAGTTTCCGGGTCCAGCCCCCTACGGCATGGGTCTTTGTGGACGGCGTTCGTTTTTCCCCAGGGGTCCTGGTCCTGCGCAAGACGCCAGGTCAGCCCATGGTCGTAGAAGTGGCGGCCCCCCCCAACTACATCAAGGAGAAGCGCCTTGTGGAGGCCCAGGATGGCACGACCCACGACTTCCGCCTCAAAGAAGCCGGACTGTTGACCTTCATCGTCAGCCCTGCCGATGCCGAGGTCGAGGTCGATGGCAAAAAGGCACTCGGCTCCCGGGCTCGGTTCGGATGGGAAGGCGTGGCCGGAGATCAGGTCCACGTCCGCATCGGCCGGGCCGGCGTCCAATACATCGAAGAAGAAGTCACCATCCCCAGAGGAACACAGACTCGAACCTACAAACTTACGAAGGCCAACGCCACCCTGGTAAGTGTCAAAACCGAAGAACGCCCCAAACCGGCGTTGAGCCCCGCCAGCCCCTCCTTGGAACCGGCCTCCCCTGGCTCCGCCCAGGCCCCCTCCAAATCCCTGGCCTCGGCCCTGGGCGCATGGCTGGACTCCGAAACGGCCCCCAAGACCGCCTTGGCAACCCCGCCCCCGGTGGCGGCCCCCCCGCAAAAAGCCAGTCAGGGCGCTGCGTCCAAAAAGGCGGCTAAAAAGGCCCAAGAACAGGCGCAGGCACGCCCCACGGACCAACCCCCCATCATTCCCAAAGACCCGCCGGAAACCGAATCCCCGCAACCTGGAAAGGGCACCCCTGGTATCATTCGTGTCAACGCCAGACCCTATGCGGATATCTTCTTCCGTGGCAAACCCTGGGGCAAAACCCCTAAGGATATCGAGGTGCAACCCGGGACCTACGAAGTCACCCTCAAGTATCCAACGGCCAGCCACACATGCAAGGTCCAAGTCACCAGCGGAGCCGTTGTTCCCTGCTCGTTTGAGTTTGAACCCCAGGATTCCGGGGCCCCGGAAGGCGAAAACGACCAAAAAAACCCTTGACTTTTCGATACACTCGGGCTATCTATCCCACAGTTGTTTCGGTTGACAAGTCGGCGCCATAGCCAAGTGGTAAGGCAGAGGACTGCAAATCCTTTATCCCCCGGTTCGAATCCGGGTGGCGCCTCAAGGTTCCTTCCACCCCGTCGAACACTAGCTCCCTTCGCTCTTCCCCATTCAGGGCCCGGAGTGTCGGGGCTTTCCGGCCTCTGGCTCATAGGCTCGTTGGGCCTTGGCCTGGACCCGACGCAGGTGGCCCTGCAGTACTGGAGGCCTTCCATGCCCAAAATCGCCTATGTCGCTCAGCACCGTCGAGGTCTGCCTGAACTGCTGAAACAACTCTCAGAGACCGGCTATACCGTCTACAGACTCGATCCCACTCAGCTTACCTATCGCTCTCTTCGAGACGACCCGCCCGATATGGTTCTGGCCGATATGACCCTTCGGCCCACCCACGTCACCGAGGTCTTGGAGGCCCTATCCAAGTCTCTGGCCACAAACAACATCCCCCTTAGCGTGGTCGGCGCCGCACCGCAGGACATCGAAGAACTCAAACTCAAGGCCCCCGTCGTCCGTGAAATCCACGCCGGCGCCGTGACCCGTAAACTTCTTATCGACATCGTCAAAAAGTTCCTCGTCCAGGAAGGGTAGTCTTCCCCCTTCACTCCCCTCCTCCCCAAAAACGATAACCTCGCTCTGATTTTGTCCCCAAACCTGTAACCTCTGGCTTCATTCTGGCTCTATCAAGCCACTGGAGGCGCTTCCTTGTCTCTGGCTCCACCCACATAACAAACCGTCGCTGGTGCAGTGGGGGCAGCCTTGAAGCGTTTGTCCACTATTCCTATGGTTCTTCTAGTGGTTCCACTGGACCAGGGTCTCGGGGCGCTTGGTCACCCCGAATGTGGGAGGGTCTTATGAGCAAGGTTAAGGCGGAACAGCAGGCCTTGGAAAGCGCCGAGTTCTACTGCCGCTCCAAGAAGCGCCGGGTTACCATGGCTGAATGTCTTGAACGCTACGTCGACGCCAATGCGTTCGAAAACAAGCGTTCGGCTTGCTGGCGCTGTTTTCAGGGGCGCAAAGTCCGCTCGGACTACGCCGCAGGTGCCAGCTAGTCAACCCCGAGGTGTTCCGAATCGCACGCACCAATCCTTGCCAGCTCCGGAACCGCATGGACGCCGCATTGCGTTGGCAATACCTGGTTTTACGTCGAACCAATCCTGCTTGGGCCCTGGCTGACTGGCTTTTCCCCAATCCGCTTGACGATTCCCCCGCCTTCTGACTACATTCACATGGTTGTTAAAAGGGTTTTCCCATGCGTTGGGGCCACATAGCTCTCCTTCTTCTGGTCACCGCTGTATCCTGCAGGGATCCCTATGAGATCGAGGTTCTCCGTTCTCCCGAGAGTCCCGATGCCGAAGCGCCACAATTTCCGGCTGCTCCCGACTCGTGCTCCTTCCC
>CAYTWV010000512.1:0-3507 GCA_964442235.1 uncultured Myxococcales bacterium
TAAGCGATGAGGTGCTATATCGCACGAACTGGCAGGCCTTTGTGAAGGCCAATCCCAGGGGTGTGGGCCTGGATTTCACCCAGGAAGACGGTTCTGCGGGAACCACGTGTTCGGGACTTCCCCTGTACAAATTGAACGACGGAAAGAACGACCCGGTGCTGGTCTCCGATTTTGCGAAGAACGCCACCCAGCAAGAGTTGCGTTGCCTGCAGTTCCCTACCGGAGCGGCCACGGACTTGAACTGGTTTTTCCTTCATGGGGCCCTGTTGTTTGAGCATCGCAGCGTCACCGTGCGAGTAAGCACCAGCGCCGATGAGAACGCTGCCGAGGGTTCCTTCACGGCTTGGGGAGATTTCCCGCTTGGGTCCCAGCAGTTCTGGCACACGAATTTGTTCCTGCAAGGCCCACGCACCGGTGTCCGTTGGGTCCGAGTGGAATTGTCCAGCACCTCGGAGAAACCGCTCTGGTTTGCCCTGGGCGAAGTTCGACTGTATTAGGTTCGCCTGCCCGTTGTTCGCCGCAAAGTCACCTTGTCTCACACCCCCGAAATGTGGTAGCCTGCTCGTCGCTTCGGATTAGGGGGTGCTACATGATGCGCTGGGTTGTGCTGCTGCCATTTTTGTTTGTCTTAGCATGTGGTTCGGACTCCAAAAAAGGGGGCAATGAAGAGCCCCAGTGTCTCGCGACGCTGCCCGAATGTCCGGGGTCGGAATGCCTGGGTCGCATCGTCCGAAACTGCAATGAGGACGGAACCGAATTCCGGTACGAACTCTGCTTCGCCGGGCTGTGCAAGAACGGCCTGTGCCAGAGCGCTCCGTGCACGGAACCCGAGGCGTCCACCTGTGTGGGCCCCACGACGCGCCGAATGTGTCTTCCCTCCATGGCCGCTGAAACCCAGATCGAGTGTGATGCGGGAGATGTATGCATCGCCGGGGCCTGCGTTTCCTCAACATGCACCGCCAACACCAAAGGTTGCGGATGGAAAGCAAAACTCGTCTGCGCTGCCGACGGAAGTGGCTGGAAAAATACCCCCTGTGGGGATAACCAGTATTGCGATCCGACCTCGTTTGAATGCACGGACATGGCCCCCTTCTGCCTGGATAACCCCGGCGGAGCCACCTGTATCGACCTGACCACGGCCGCTACCTGCGATAACCTGGGCAAACTGCTTCCCACCTCGTGCTCGGGCGACCAGGTCTGCGTCAACGGGTTCTGCCAGGGCAAAGTGTGCGGAAAGACCTACGGCGATCCGCGCTGCGACCGAGCACGCTGCCGGGGGCTTCTACGGCGATCCGGGCAACGATTCGACGGGTCAAACCGACGTCTCCATCTCGGACATCTCGGATTTAGGCGGCCTGGAACTGCCCGAAACCACGGTGGAATTGCCCCCGCTGGACATTCCTCCGCTGGAAAAGCCGGCTAAAGCCTGGGTCACCATCACGGGCGGGCCCTTTATGGGCGAGAAGATTTCCTTCACTTCAGGCAAGTCGGCCAATTATGTCTTCAAGGATACCGACCTTCAGGTAGCCATGGCCAAGGGCATGTACTTGATGGAAGTTCACTTCGTTGGAATCGAAGAGGGCGTGGTCGGCAACTTCACCTCCGCAGAGGTGGGTTCCGTCCAGGTCATGCTGCTGTTCAACGACGGCACCAACGAAGATCCCGAAATCCAGTGGGAGTATCAGGCCACTGCCTACGACGTCACGCTGGACGTCTTTGAAGCCCCGGGCGGTCGAGTCTCGGGCTCGTTCACCGGCACATTGCAGTCAGAAGGCGGCGAAACGCTGGAGTTGACCGACGGATTCTTCGACGTTCCCAGAAAACAATAACGGCATTCACTTCCGGAGTCCCATTGCAGAACACGCTGCTGGTCAACGTCACGCCTGAATTGATCCGGGTTGCCGTAATGGAGGACGGTCTGGTTCGAGAAGTACACATCGAACCCACCGCCGACCGGCGCATCATCGGGAACATCTACAAAGGCCGTATTCTCAGGGTGCTTCCCGGGATGAACGCCGCTTTCCTGGACTTGGGACTGGACCGGACGGCATTCCTGTACGCCATGGATATCCTCACGCCTCGCTCCGTCGAGGAGGAGGCGGCCGAAGAGGGCGTTCACGTCGCAAAAACCGAAGTGCGCACCGAATCCCGGGATGTACACATCGAGACGCTGGTTCGTGAAGGCCAAGAACTGCTGGTCCAGGTCGCCAAAGAGCCCATCGGCTCCAAGGGTGCCCGAGTGACCTGCAACATCACCCTGCCCGGCGTCTTCACGGTATTGCTTCCAGGCGTGGACCATGTCGGAGTCTCCAGGAAGATCGAAGACCCCGCTGAACGTGGCCGCCTGAAAGAAGTGGGAAATCAGTGCAAGCCCCCACACTGCGGGGTGATTCTGCGCACCGTGGCTGAAGGCCACACCGCCGAGGAAATCGCAGCGGACGTGGGGTTTGTCCATCGCCTGTGGCAACAAATCAAGTCGGGTGGAGAACAAGTCGGGGCCCCCTCGTTGGTGCACGAGGATATGAGCCTGCTCTATCGCACGGGACGCGACATGGTGTGCCGCAGTTTCGACCAGGTGCTGGTCGATGATGAGACCGCCGCCAGACAGCTTAAGAGTTTCGTCGCCCAGTTCCTGCCCAAGTTGGCAGAACGCATCAAGTTCCACCAGAACCCCATCCCCCTGTTTGACTCGTTCGACGTGGAGGTGGCCATCGCACGGGCCATGCAGCGTCGCGTCACGTTGCCCTCGGGCGGAAGCATCGTCATCGAACGAACCGAGGCGCTGACGGCCGTGGACGTCAACAGCGGGCGCTTCACCGGCAAACAGGACCCCGAAGAAACCATCGTAAAAACCAACATGGAAGCGGCCAAAGAAATCGCCTACCAGCTTCGGTTGCGAAACATCGGCGGCATTATCGTCATCGACTTTATCGACATGACGGACCACCAGAACAAGCAGATGGTGCGCTCCACATTGGCGGACGAACTGAAACACGATCACGCACGAAGCCGAGTCTTGCCCATGAGCGAACTGGGACTGGTGCAACTGACTCGAAAACGGGTGGCCGAGAGTCTGGTCTCCCGATTGACCGAACCCTGCTTCTACTGCGAAGGCAGAGGTTACCTGAAGAGCGCCGAGATGGTCGCCCATGGTTTGATGGGCAAGGTCCAGCGCAATATCAAAGAGGCCAAACTGAAGCGCCTGAAGGTCCACGCCAATGCAAAGGTCGTGGAAGCGATGTCCCGCCTCTATCTGCCGGCCCTGGAACGGCTGGAGAAGAAGTACAAACGCCCCATCGAACTGGTCGAGCGAGACGACTTTCATCTGGAGCGGGTCGAGGTCTTCGGAGACGTCTGAATCCGTCCCGTTCAGTCCCGATTGTTGTGCCGGCGAAGCCACATCAGCCCCGCACCACCTGCCAGCACCATCACCAGCGAAATGGCATAAAAAGATGACAAAAACAGCGGTTCAAAGCGCGAAAATCCCAGCAGGCCGGACAACCCCTC
>CAYTWV010000513.1:0-3497 GCA_964442235.1 uncultured Myxococcales bacterium
AGGTCCCACAGCAGGCAGCCGTTGTAGGGGTGGCAGTCATTGGCGGTGCAGGGGTTTCCGTCGTCGCACGAAACGGGTTTGCCTGCACAGACTGCCGACTGACACGTGTCATTGGTGGTGCAGTAACTGTCATCGTCACACGGCGAGGTATTGGGTGCGAAGAGACAGCCTGTAGCCGGTACGCACGAGTCGTCGGTGCATGGATTCAAGTCGTTGCAGGCCACGGGAGTACCCACACACGCAGTGCCCACACATGTGTCCCCGGCCGTGCATTCGTTTCCATCGGAGCAGTCGCCCACCAGTGTTTCATGCACGCATCCAGAGGGGATTTCGCAGGCATCGGCCGTGCAGGGCTTCCCGTCATTGCAGTCTCTGGGTTGGCCAGAGCAGAGTCCGGCGACGCAGGTATCTTGGACAGTACAGGGGTTCCCGTCGTTACAACCTCCCTGAGAATTGGAGAACGAACATTGCCCCGTCAACGGGTCACAGTAGTCGGATGTGCAAGGGTTGTTGTCGTTGCATGAGAGGTTGATGCCCATGCAGATGCCGATGCTGCAGCGGTCTCCGGTCGTGCAGGCGTTTCCGTCGCTGCATGGGACGTTGTTTGGCTGGAACTGGCACCCGAAGAGTGGGTCGCACCATGAGACTACGCAAGGATTGTCATCGGCACAGGAAGCAATGCCCTGGGGGCTGCATTCACCGGCAGCGCAGACATCGCTCGTAGTGCAATAATTGCCGTCGTTGCATGGGATACCATCGGGCTCTGGCTGGAACAGGCAATTCCCGGTTTCGGGCTGGCATCGCATGCGTTTGCAGGTGGAATCGAACTGGGTGTCACACAGCACTACGGAACTGGGGATGATGCGGCAGCGGTAGGGCCAAAGGGTGGTATCACAGTGAAGAATGCCGTTGCAGCGGTCACTGTCGTCCAGGGGGGCACAGTCCAGGTCCGAGGCACATTCGCACCAGTCCGTGGGGCCCGGTGAACAGGTGCCCTGCTGGCACGAGTCGCCCAGAGTGCAAGGATTGCCGTCGTCACAGGCGCCGCTTGAGGGGGTGTGGAGGCAAAGTCCCGACGCAGCCGAGCAGGTGTCTGACGTGCATGGGTTGTTGTCGTTGCAAGAGGGCGCACCGAGGCCCGATTTACATGTGCCATTGGCGCATAGATCCCCCAGGGTGCACAGATTTCCATCTTCGCAGGGTGCTGAAATCGGGGCATGGGCACAGCCTGTGGAGGCGTCGCAGGAGTCAGAAGTGCACGGATTGGTGTCGCGGCAATCGACGGCGATGCCGATGCAGAGGCCGGCGAGACAGCGATCCTGGGTTGTACACAAGTTCAAATCGTCGCAGGGCCAATCGGTATTTTGATGCTGACAGAGGCCTGTGGTGGGGTCGCACAAGTCCAACGTACACGGATTTCCATCGCTGCATGACTTTGCAGAGCCGGCCTGGCACACCGAGTTGCCGCATCGGTCATTTTCGGTGCAGGGATTCAGGTCATCGCAGGGCAACGTGTTCGCCAGGAAGAGGCAGCCGGACGAGGGCGAGCAGAGGTCTTGGGTGCAAAGGTTGTTGTCTTCACAGAGGATGCCCGTGCCCAAACACGAGCCTGCCACACAATGGTCCTTGTCGGTGCAGGCGTTGCCGTCCGTGCAGGGGACCTGATCCAGTGGGACGTGCAAACACGTGCCCGTCTCCGGATCACACTGGTCCTGGGTGCAGTCAAAACCGTCATCACATGGCCGAGTGCCTCCCGGCGAACAGTCACCCAGCGAGTCACAGGTGGAGTCGACAACACAGGGATTCTGATGCTGGCACGGCAAACCGACCAGGGAGGAGTGAAAACACCCAAGAGCGTTGTCACAGGTGTCATCGGTGCACGGATTCTGGTCATCACAAACCAGAACCGCCCCAACACAAAGGCCCTCTTCACAATGGTCCTGAGTGGTACACACGTTCTGGTCATCACAAGGGCCGGTAAGCAGTTGCGTAGAACACTGGCCCGTTTGGCTGTCACATGAAGAGGTTGTGCAAACCGTGGGGGCGGGGCACTGTAAGGCTGTGCCCGAGCAGGTCCCGTCGTTGCAGGTGTCCTCCAGGGTGCATAAGTCGTCATCATCACAGCCAGCGCCGTTATCGAGCGGCAGGTAGACACACACTTCCTGAAGGCACTGGACAGAGTTGCACTCCTCGGGCGGGCAATCGGAAACGTCCTTGCAAGCCGGTCCGACGGGGAGGGAATCCGCTGCGTCATCACCAGCCACGGAGTCATCGGCAGGCAACTCCAGCCCTGCGTCAAGATCCAGCGAACCCAGATCGGTGGAGACGTCGGAGGCTACGGTGTCTTCGGCCCCAACGGTCGTGGTAGTGGGACCGCAGGCACCCGTGAAGAGGACCATGAGCACCGTACAAAGACTCGAATAGGTGCGGGAGAGAACTATGGGCCTCACTTCTCCTCCGATCGCGATAGGGCTGCGCCGTGCCTGGGGTCAAGATCTCTCTAGCCTGCCCGGTTGGAACAGGTTATGATTATGCCCATCTTAGCGAAGTATCGCAACCGGGAGGTGAGTCACAATGAGTCGCAGCGCATCCGCTTTGGCGCTTTGCCTGGCAAGTTTGATGGTCTGGACCACGGCCGATGCCAAACCCAAAAAGGGGGAGAAGAAGGCTGTAGTGGAGGAAGGCACGCTGACTCCCGTTTGGCCCAGCCCTTTGGACGCTGGTTTGTTGGACCCGGTATTTCGCGAGTTGCCCTTCGGACAGGACATGGAAGAGTTGCTCAGGGTGCTGGCGTTGCGCATGGAAGAGCAGATCAAGCCGGTGCTGAAAGTGACAGGCAATGCGCGTGACCGTGACGCCATGAAAGAGGGGTTGCAGCGCTCGCTGAATGAGACGCGCAGCAGCCTAGTTGACTTCAAGGGGCAGCAGACGCCGTACTCGGCATCAGTAGTGGCCGATGAGTATAAAGATAACGTAAATGAAAGTTTGATGCGTTACGTGTATGGCAATAACCACGCCTATTTCTTTATGTCGGAAGGGAAGTTTTGGAAGATGGTGCTCTGCATGGAGACGAACGGGAGCATTGCGGACCTGGTGAACCAAGGCCTGGAAAAATATGGACCATCGGCTAACATCTTCTGGGCCGATGAAGAAAAGAAGACTCCGCTGCGTGCTCAGTGGAAGGATTCGACATTCGAAGTTTCGTTCGAGCCTTCGGACGACGTGTTTGTTTGCAAGCGGTTAGTGTGGGTGTATCTGCCGGAGAAAGACCGGGTTGTGAAAGCCAGGGGCAGTGCGCTGGGTGCTGGAGCGGGTGGCAACATGGCAGAAGACCTGTTGAAGCAGATTACGGACCCCACGCCCACACCTGCGCCGAATCAGCCGAAAGAAGACAAGAAGCGCAAGTAGGGTTGGGGCGACCAACGCCTTGCTGGGTCCATCGGGCCCTCACCCTGCCCTGCAACGCAAGCTGTCGGCCTTCGGCCCTCACCCTGCCC
>CAYTWV010000514.1:0-3482 GCA_964442235.1 uncultured Myxococcales bacterium
GCCTCAGTTTCAACACGGACGACATGGGTCTCAAGAGCGCGTTCGCCCAGTTTGGCGATGTGGTCGAAGCCAAAGTCATTACGGACCGTGAGTCCGGCCGTAGCCGCGGCTTCGGGTTCGTGACTCTGTCCGACAACTCCGCTGCCGACCGTGCCATCGAAGGCATGAATGGCAAGGATCTGGACGGCCGCACCCTGAACGTCAACGAAGCCAAGCAGCGCACCAACGATTTCGGCGGCAATGACCGCGGCGATCGTGGTGGTTACGGCGGCGGCGGCGGCGGCGGTGGTCGCTGGTAGTTTTTCCCTGCAAGGCGCTCTGGCTTCCATAGCGCCTTGAGTCCCTACCTGCCCTCGGGCTCTGTCCCCGGTCCCGAATCGGGATCGTTGGGCAAGGCCCCCCGCATCTCGATCACGTTGAACTCCACACGCCGGTTGTTTGTGTTTGCTTCACGCCCGGTGCGGTAGTCGATGCGCCGTGAGAATCCGAAGCCCACCGGCTTCAGACGTTTGCGGTCAACTCCTTTGGAGACCAGGTGCTTCACCACACTGCTGGCTCGGTCCATGGAAAGCTCCAAGTTGAATGACTTGCTTCCCTGGCGATCCGTGTGGCCCTCCACCTGCACCAGTAGGACGTCGGGGGTCTCTTGCAGAATTTGGGCTACTTGGTCCAAGGTTTCATAGGAATTTGGATCCAGTTCGGCGCTCATAAACTTGAAGTGGATCTTCTGGTGAATTTGGATGCGGCGCTCAGCGCTCTGCATTTCGGCCAGTTTCTTGTCGGGGCATCCATCGTCGTCTTTGTAGTCGTTAAACGTCTCCTTTTTGTCCGGGCACATGTCCTTGGCATCGGGAACGCCGTCGGCGTCGTTGTCGGGATCCGGGCAGCCATCTTCATCCTGAAAATTGTCCCGGTCTTCGGGGTCCAGCGGGCAACGATCTACCTCGTCCAGAACCTGGTCGGCGTCGTTATCGGGATCGGGGCAGCCGTCTTCGTCTTTGAAGCGGTCCCAGTCTTCCGGCTGGTTGGGACAGGTATCGCCACCATCCGGAATCCGGTCCAGGTCGTTGTCGGGATCAGGGCAACCGTCCAAGTCTTCGAACTGATCGGGATCTTCGGCCTGATCGGGGCAGGTGTCGACGGCGTTCTGAATCCCGTCGCGATCTCGATCCAGGTCGATAAAGGGTTTCTTGTCGAACATGACCTGACTGAAGATTCGAAAATCCGGGGTACCAAATCCCTCGGAAAGCCCCTTGCCCCCACCCAACGTGATCACAAAACTACCCAATCGCACCTTTACGGCTGCGTTGGCTTCGGCCAGGATCTCCTCTCTGTATTCAAATGGCCCACCCGCTCGCACCGCAACATGGGTGGCGGTCTGCACGACCAGCCGTTCGTCACCCAAAAGGTCAAACTGAAGACCCAGTGACGTAGTCAATTTGTCGTTATCCAGCAATGCAAAAAGGGTATGGCGCTCTTGAAGAAGGTACCCCAGGTTTATGGAGTAGGCGAATCGGCCCACTCGTTTGCCGGCGGTCACTCGGGGATGCCAAGCGAACCCCTGCGTGCCCATGTACCCCGTGTCTGTGGCGGTAGGCAAAGCCAGTGGCATGACCAGGGCCACCCCCATCCGGTCGGTGCGGGAATCCAGAAGTCGGATCTTGGCGAACACTTCAGCGTTACCCATCCCCGCCGTCCCTGCGCTTCCCAACCCGTACCCAGCATACTGAGACTCTTGATAGAGAGTGGCGGGCAAATGCGCACCCACTTCAAGAAAGCCCCACAAGCCCAAAACCCCCGACACCTGAAATTCCAACCTGTACGGCATCAACTCCCGAAGTGCGTCGTCATTTCGAACGACTCGGGCCGAACTATCCACATAGTGCAACGAGCCACCCACCAGAAACCCGAAATGCCCGGGCACCTCGTCGGTGAAGACGTTGATAATACCAGTACCATCGGGGTCCAATCGGAATGGATTTGCATCGATGTACGTGTATTTGGCATCAGGGTGGAAGTCGGCCTTTGTCAGCGAGGGTGCAAATAGCATCGCAGCGATTGAAAGAACGCCCACACGACTGATGCGTCGACGGACGTTTCGCCGCAGCAGCAGAAGTGCGACTCCACTTACAAGCAGCCATACCATAGGCCATGGCTCTTGGGGCAGGATTGGGGTGCCAGAGCATCCCGGGCCGCCTTGAACCTTGGCCCCCTCTTCCAGCCAACCTACAAAATCGTCACGTGGGTCCAGCGGGTCCGAGCGGTGGATTCGGGTCTCCAGGAAGTCGTTGGCCCCCCCCTCATCCGTGTCAGCCAGCGTTGGGTCGGTGTGGTACTCCTGCACTTCTTCCCGGTCTTCCAACCCATCGTCGTCGCTGTCCAGGTCCCTGAAGTCAGCAGTGCCGTCCTGGTCAGAGTCGGCCGGGGGGCTTTCCAGGTTGTCGTCGCCTGCTTCATCGGCGTCCAAAATCGAGTCCCCGTCGCTATCCAGGTCCAGGGCATCTATGGTGCCGTCCCCGTCGGTGTCCAGTGGCTTGTCGGGTGTGCTGCCGACCTCCACGTCATCTCGAATGGTGTCTCCATCACTGTCTGCGTCCAGCGGGTTTGTTCCCAGCGTCAGTTCCTGGGCGTTGGGCAAGCCGTCTCCATCGATATCCGGATCGACTTCATTGTCGTCGGACCGGTCATTGGGATCCGTCTCGCCCGGATTGGACATGCCATCCAGATTTGCGTCCTCCAGACCGTCGGCGGCACCACCGTGGTCGCTATCGCTTACCACCATGAATGTTTGTGATTGGGGGTCCAGGTCAGCCCGGAAGAACCCTGCCGCCAGGTCCGTGCCTGGGGGGGCTTGCGCCACTCCGGCTTCGGTGCCGTCGAACAGCAAGTCCTGGTCGCTGTCCGGGTCTAGGACGTTGGCCACGCCATCGCCATCGGTGTCAAAACGCCAATTGTCCTCCAGGCCATCCATCAGCCCGTCTTCGTCGCTATCCGCGTCGCTGGAAGACGCTCCAAACAAGGACTCTTCGTTGTCACATAGGCCGTCTTCGTCGCTGTCGGCGCAGAACAGGGCTTCCTCTTCACCCATCAAAGGGTTGTTTTCCCCGCTGTCCATGCGACCGTTCTTGTCCGTGTCCTCGGAACCGTCCGAAAGCCCGTCCCCGTCACTGTCTTTCAGCAGCGGGTTGGTTGTGGTAGTGGGGTCCATGTCTGGCTGGAAATTGCCCCGGTCAAACTGGGTAGCCCCCGGGCCCTGGGAATTGGCCTGTGCCAAACCCACCTCGGTACCGTCGGCCAGACCGTCGTTGTCGCTGTCCGGGTCCAGGGCCCCAACCAGGCCATCCTGGTCGCTGTCTACGGCCCAGTTTGGCTCGATTCCATCCCAAATCCCGTCGTCGTCGGTGTCGACTCTCTCGGGATCGCAGCCCACGGAACTCTCCTCAACGTCGGGCAGTCCATCGCCGTCCGAGTCCTTGGGCGAC
>CAYTWV010000515.1:0-3472 GCA_964442235.1 uncultured Myxococcales bacterium
CTGCTGGGGCGCCTTGAGGATGAAGTGGTCATCATTCCCCCACTTAACGAACGCAAAGAAGACATCGTCCCTCTATTACTCTTTGCTGCTGCCCGAGAAGGCCGTTCGGCCGGAAATCTACATGTGTCATTTGTTGAAAAAGCACTGTTGCATCCCTGGCCAAGAAATGTACGTCAGCTCTTGAAGGTGGTCGGGGGGGCCCTTAGAAAGACTGCGGTGGACGGGCTGGTGGATGATGTGGAATTCGACCTTCGGGGCGATTTGACCACCAGCGAAGGGGCCAAATCTATGGCTGATGGCGGGGCCTCAGAGAGTTGGGACGACCGACCTCTGTCCTTTGAGGTGGTGAAGGACGCCCTGGCTCGCAGCGAAGGCAACGTCTCGGCCGCTGCCCGGCTTCTGGGCATCAACCGCCGCCGCATGTACCGGGTCATGGGCATGTTGGGGTTGGTACCCAAAGGGGTGGAGGTGACCGAAGTCGACCGTCCGGAAGGGGAGCCTTGATGAACGGCGGTGTGCCAGCACGGACAGAAGGTTTGGGGAGGCTGATGGCACCCCACGGCGTGCTCTCGGCTCTGTCCGGACTGCTTCTGGTTGGGGTGGTGGTGGGGTTTGACTGGCTTTCGGGGTCGAAATCCGGGCGGGGTTGGATTCTGGGTCTGGCGGCACTGGGAATCGTGGTCTGGATAGTGGGGTGGTCGTGGTTCTGGTGCCGGGGTGTGGTTCGGGGCATGTCGCCCGAGGGTCTGGTGGCGTTGCCCCAGCGATTTGCCCGCCTGCACGGGGGGGCCTGGGCGCTTGGTACGGCGCTGTTGGGGGGTGCATGGCTGGCGTTCAGCCCCTACCAATCCGAGGTGGCCCTGCTGGTGGTCATGGCGGGAATCCTGACGGGCATGGGGGCGTGGCTGGTTGCGTTGTTGACCACGCCGCATCTGCTTGGGGAACGCTGGGGCCATGCGGTGGCCGAGATGCGCCGAAAGAATGCGGGTTGGGGGCGGCACGGCCAGTCGCTGCAGCGGCGGGTGGCCTTGCTGCTGGGGACGCTGGTCTTTTTCGCCTGCGGGTTTGCCTTGTACAGTGCCTTTGCCATGCAGCGAGAGATCGTCGCTTTCTATGCCCAGGCCCAAGGGCAAGAGGTGGCCAGTCGATTGGAATCCCATCGGTTGGCGGCCCCGGCCGAATCACCGGAAGAGCGTTGCGTGTGGCTCAAGACCTTGCTTCCCACCGGTGGAGCGTTGGCTTGGGCCCAGGATTTTGGGCCGTCGGGAGCCATTGCTTGCACGGCTGGTCTGGATGTTGACTCTGCTGCCGTCATGGCGGCCATGAGGGGCAGTGGAACCCGCATTGCCGATCCAGGAAGGGACCTGGAAGGGGTGATTCTCCGAAACGGTAGCAGCGCTCTGGCGTTGTTTGTGCCACGGCCCGAGTGGACTCGCCGGGCGACGCTGGTGCTTAGCGTGTTTTTTACACTGCTGTTTCTGTTCTCGGCGTGGTTGGCAGCGCAAGTCAGCCGGGGAATGACGTCGGGAGTGTTGAATCTGAAGGCCCAGGTGGGCCGTATGGAAGGGGGCGATTTGCAGACCCCGTTCGAGCCGGTTTCCCTGGACGAAGTGGGTGAATTGGCCGTTTCCATGGAGCGTATGAGGCAGGGCGTGAGCGACATGGTAGAGACCATCCGCTCGTTAAACCTGACGTTGGAGCAGAAGGTCAAACTGCGCACAGGGGAGTTGGAGCAGGCCAACACGGAACTGGTTAAGGCGTTGCAGCATTTGAAGGCGGCGCAGGCCCAGTTGGTCAACTCCGAGAAGTTGGCGTCTTTGGGTCGACTGCTGGCGGGGCTGGCCCACGAGCTGCGAAACCCGGTTAATGCCATTGTGAACAATGCGGAACCCTTGAAGGAGAAGCTCTCGGGTATTAGGAAGGGCAGTCCCTGGATGCCCGGACCTTACAGCGGTTGGTCAAAGGCGCCGAGATCATTGATCACGCAGGCAAGCGGACGGTAGCGTTGTTGGCTTCGCTGACCAATCTCTCCAGGCCCGACGCCACCGAGAACAAACCGGTGGTTCTGGCAGACGTGGTCCAGTCGGCCATGACGGTGATGGCGCACCGAGTCGAGGCGAGTTCGGTTCAGGCGACCCTGAAGTTGGACCCCTTGGCGGTTGTGATGGGCCATGCGGGCGAACTGGGGCAAGTTTTGGTGAATCTGGTGGACAACGCCATTGATGCTGCGTGCTCTGGTACCGGCAGCAGGTCCATCACGGTTCAGGTGGCTTCAGAGCCTGATGGTGTGCATCTTACGGTCTGGGATTCGGGCCCGGGGGTATCGGAAGAGGACCTGCCCAAACTCTTTGAGCCCTTCTTCACCAGAAAGGCCACGGGTACGGGATTGGGGCTGGCCATCGTGCATCAGATTGTCTCCAGGCACGGGGGTAGCATCGAGGTGAAGCGGCAGGAAGAGTCCACAGGCTTCATTGTGCGCTTCCCGGCCGGTTGACAGGCTTCGGGCGGTGTACTAAAGAGAATGCGGTGATCGGTTTGGGGGAAACGATGCAAGACGGGCAAAAACAGGTACTGCTGGGGCTGGTTCTGGGCCTTGGACTGGCCTGTGCATGTGCACCTCGAAAACCCGATGCACAGAAGTTTCGAATCGGCGAGCAGGGTCTGTCGGAGTCAACGGCCGCAGACAAAGAAGCCGACGAACTGTTGCGGTCGTTGACTGTGGCCAGCGTGGGCCCTGTGGAACTTAGTGGACTGGAAGTGAAGCAGGCGCTGAACCAATTGCCCATCCCCGAGCGCTACTACTACAACAACCCCGAAAAAGTGGCTCTATTTACCCAGAACTACGCTCTGGTGCTGGTGTATGCGTGGCTGGGGCTGAAGGCCGGTAAGGACTCGGACGCCATGGTGCGTTTCATGTGGGAGGACGCACTGGCCGCTGCCTACCGTGAAGCCTATCTTGCCAAGCGGGTAGACCCCGCCGGGTTTTCGACCCAGGAAGTTGATGCGTGGCTGGCTTCTAATGTTGAAGTCACCAAAGAGGCTCTGGGAACGCAGGAAAACGGTCCGGAACAGCGCACGGCTTTTGCAAGGCGCCAACTGGCAGAGCAGAAGAAACGGGAATTGTGGAACGCCTATCTGGATCAGTTGGCCAGCGAGTTGGGATTCCCCATGCCCCCGATGAAAAATGAGTCGCCCGTTGGCTCGGGTGTACCTATCGCAACGTCGTCACCGAACTGAGGGAATAATGAAACACGTCGTAGTTGTGTGCGCCGCAGCGCTTTGGTTTGGATCCGGTTGTGGAAATGATCAGAAGCCTGAATCCAAGGGTGAGCAGCCCGCCGCTCAGGCGGAGCCAGCCAAAGAGCCAATCGAGGCCGAAAAGGTCAAAGAGCCCGTCCCGGCAGAGAAGGCCGCCGAAAAGCCCGTGGTCAAACCCGAGGCAGACGCCAAGACTGAGCAGCCCACAGAAAAG
>CAYTWV010000516.1:0-3461 GCA_964442235.1 uncultured Myxococcales bacterium
GGGTCGCCGGGTTTTGGCGTTTCTTCTTCGAGTCCGTCGACTCCTCGCTGGAGGAACGACATCACCGCTGGCGAGGCATCGGAATCGGCCTCGTACTTCTGAAGCACCGAGAGGGCGTCGGAATAGGTGGACGGGTCTGGCACCGTGGGGCCCGAAGCCACCACAGAGAGGTCATCATCGGCCACGTCGGACATGACCAGCGTCAGGGTTGTAGCCGGCTCGGCCAGCGCAGCCATACGCCCGCCTTTTAAGGATGAAAGATGTTTTCGAACGACATTCAGTTCTTGGATGGAGGCCCCTCGGCTCATCAGGGTTTGGGCAAGTCGGGCCTTGTCTTCCAAAGAGACTCCCGGCACGGGGCTGGGAAGCATGGCCGATGCGCCGCCTGAGATGAGAACCAGAACCAAGTCATGGCGCTGGGTCCCCTTGAGGATTCCTGTCCAGATTCTGCTGGCCATGAGGCCCCTGGCGTCGGGATTGGGGTGACCCGCGTACATGTGCGGCAGAGGACAATTGGGAGGGGAGACGCCGTCGGGCAGCACCACCATTCCGCCGGCGACTCGGCCTTGCAACATCGGGTAGACCGCATCGGCAAGTCCGGCTGCCGCTTTTCCCGCTGCCAGCAGCCAGATTCGCGGGTGTGCATTAAGGGGCCAGGCAAGCCGCCAACCGCCCACACTTTGAATCATGAGCGAATCGCCTTCCAGCCGAACCGAGCGAGAGACGACCTGTTGAGGGAGGCTGGCCAGCAACCCTGCGTGAAAGATCTGCCGAAGCCACTGGTTCAATTGCTCTCGATGGGGATCCAGCCGGTTGGTGGGGTTGGAACCTGGAGCTTTGCACGCGGGTCGGAAGCGATAGATCATTCGTTCTTAAACCTCCGGCGACAGAGGTTCCTATTCTGAGTCAGAACTAAGATCTGTCCAAGATCTGGACATAGAGGGGGGCGGTTGAATCGGTTTGGTCAGACTCTTCACTTTGCGCACGGGAGCGGGGCATGTAGTATCCGCTGCGATGTCGACTTGAGGGTACTATGGCCAAAGGGTGGTTCATCGGTAGCGTGGTATTGTCACTGTGGGGGTTGGCCAGTTCATCGGTCCTTGCTCAGCAGCCAGGCCAAGCTCTTCAGCCGCTGCCCGCGGGTGCAGCGACCCATCCCGTGATCGGAGAGTGTCTGGCCCGGCTGGACCCCGCCACAGGCCGGATGCGCGCGGAATGCGGCATGCAGATGTACACGCCGGCGGAGGATCTGGCGGACTTGCGGACCCTGGCAGCGCTGCGCCCGGAATTTCCCATTTCGGTCCGAGACCTTCGTTTGGTTCGAGTCCAGGATCTTGGGTTGCCACCGGCCAACGAGCCTTGGCCACCGGCGGTGCGCGCATCCCAGGACGCTGCCGAGCGATGGAAGCGTTGGGAGGAGGCCCAGGCCAAGGACTCCAAGGCGTCCAAAGGGGAGTTTTTTGCCCGCGTCTCACCCGAAGCGGTAGTCACATTGCCGGTGAGGGGGCTTCCAGTGGGTTCCCCTTGGATGGAGCGTGTCGTGATCAGGGAAGGGGGAAGCCTGGATGTGGAGATCCGCAGCGTTTCTGCGGCCCAGGGGATGTCCTGGCCCGACCCCGAGTTATGGGTGATTCGGACCGATGGGAATTTTGACCCAGAGACCGGGCAGGTGATTGCCCATGTGGACGACGTCCCTGGTGGGCTTCCCGGGGTGAGCTTGCGGGGCCTGGCGGGCGGGACCTATCGCATCATCGTCTCGGCATACAGCCAGAGTTCGGGCGGGTGGATGTCGATCCGGGTATCAGTCGATGGAGCCGAGGTACTGGCCGAGGAGGCTTCTGCGTTTGGGGGACTGGCACTTCGTTATGCTGACGTATCGCAGGGGGAATCTCTGTTTGCGGGGGCCTACGGAAAGTCGGGGGCAATTCGGCACGACACGATTCTGGTCCTGCTTCCTTTGTCCGGCGTGTTGCCCGGCCCGTATGTTGCATCGAATAATGCGCTGGGGTTGCTTCCCAGGGTTGAGGCCCGGCAACCGATATCCGAGGCGCTGTTGTTGGTGGGCAGTTTTGTGCCGGATCAGCGGCCTCGGGCCAAGATCATCCGACCGGCGGGCAATCCGGGGAACCCGGAGCGACGGGATTTGGATGGGGATGGTCTGGTATGGGAAGTGGAAAAGCTGCTTGGTACGTGTGACGGGGTTGAGGATGCCACGGCACGCCGTTGTCGCAGCCCGCTGCCGGTTCCATGGGGATGGAGTCCAGCGGACACGGATAACGACGGGGCTACGGACTTGGAGGAGGTTTTTGGAATCCGACGCTGTTTTGCCAGCGCTCCACAGCCGCCGCTGTTCTGGGTGCCCTCGTGTATCACGGGGAAAGGGGGCCGATGTGCTTCGGTATGTTCAGCGGGCGCTTATGTGATTGATCTTCCATGGAGTGCGATGGGGTCACCGCTGCCCACTCGCCACGACGTGTATCTGGAACTGGACTGGTGGACGCATGAATTGCCTGCGACCAAACCAGCTCTTGAGACGTGGCAAATCGACCGGCTGGTGCGCTCGCTGGCCAACCGTTGGAGCCACGGGGGCAAGGAGGTTCCGGGGTTTGTGAAGGGGTCGCCGGTTGTGAAGTTGCACGTCTATTTGGACGACATTGTGGGGGGCCCTCCGCGAGAGGGGTCGGCTCACATTCCTGCGGCGGGTATGCGATACCTGTTTTTTGATGCGTTTTTTGAGCCAGGCCGAAGGTACTCGGGCCTTTTTTTCTATGTATTGGCCAAGTCGTCGGGGGCGGGTCAGAGTGATGTATCGGGCCGTAGCGCCATCATCGGTGTGGGGCGAAGGGGAGTGGCCGTAACGAACCTGTTGCACGAGCTGGGGCACCTGTTGGGGCTTCAGCATAACGGGCAGGCGTCGGTTCCCACCAATACGCCCTTTTACCTGTCCATCATGAGTTATGCATATGCACATTCACTGCCGCCCCCTTTGACCTGGGACGGGACTGCCGAGGCGTGTTCGGCCAAAGGAGCGTGTTCGGGGGGATTCAAGTGTGTCGCGTTCAAAGGGAAAGGTTCATTCTGCTTGCCGGACTGTGGGGCCCAGGACGTGGGAGCCGAAGCGGGTGTGGTCTTTGAGCGTTTGTCTACCGGCGAGTTGAGCCTGCCCACGGGGACCAGCGAATCTGCGGGAATACCAGAGGAAGGGTATCCGGAGTGGTTCATTCCCTATTACTACTGTGCTTCGCTGGCGCGTGAAGGTGGCAAGGAGCGATTGGGTCGGATTCTGGACGGGAAGTGCCCCGATGGGCGGTGTGTTCAGTGTGAAAAGGGCCTTTGCCGGATTGATTGGAACCACGATGGGGTCTTTGCCGCGGCACCCGCCGATGTGGATGGTGATGGCACACTTTCGGACATGGCGCTGGGAGACATGGACGATGCCTCCCGCATCGTGGAATTGGGGC
>CAYTWV010000517.1:0-3459 GCA_964442235.1 uncultured Myxococcales bacterium
TGTTGTCCGGTTCCGCCCTGCTTGTGGCGCTGGGACTAGGGTTTGTTCCGCCGTCGGATGGCCCGGCCATGGCCGCCTGCCGCAGCATTCCCGTGACGTTGATCTTGGATGTGGTGCACGACGTGATTCTGCCTCAGGAAGAGGTGGTCATCGGCGACTCGGAGAAACTGGATGCTTCTCTTGAAGTGCACAAGGATCCGGCAGCACCGAAGCGCAATGTGGTGATCATTATGTTCGAATCACTTCGATGGAAGTCTTCAGATGTGTATGAGCCAGGCATGGGCACAACGCCATATTTAAGTGAATTGGCAAGTCAGTCCGCCGTGGTTGAGAACCAGTACACGGTTTTGCCCCACACCACCAAGGCCGTGACGGCCATCAATTGTGGGCTTTATCCCTACATGGACACGGACCCCAAGGAAGCGACCCCTGGCATTCTGCCCCGTCGCTGCCTGCCGCACATTTTGCGTTCTCAGGGGTACAAGACGGCGTTTTTCCAGCCCGCAGCGAACTTCGAGAAGCGGGAGTTGCTGGTCTCTAATATCGGGTATGACGTCTACAAGGGCGTCAACGACCTTCCCCAAGAGGGATTTGAGGATACGAACTACTTCGGGAAAGAAGAGCGCATCATGCTGGACCCCTCTATGGAGTGGGTGGATTCGGTAAAGGGGCAGCCGTTTTTGCTGACCTATTTGACGTTGGTGACGCATCACAACTATGTCACGCCCCAGTCCTGGCCCAGAAGGGATTTGGACCAGACCGACGACGATCTAAACAACTACCTGAATGGGGTTCGATATACCGACGACTTCATCAAGCAGGTCATGGAGGGTTTGCGGAAGCGAGGCCTTCTGGAGAACACGATTGTGGTGATTGTAGGCGACCACGGCGAGGCGTTTGGCGAGCATGGGCGTCGGCAGCACGATCTGGTGTTGTGGGAGGAGGGGCTGCGTTCGTTCTCGTTGTGGTATGCGCCGGGTCTTGTGGAAGAGGGGAAACGAATTACGGGGTATCGCTCGCACCTGGACATCGTGCCGTCGGTGCTGGATTTGCTGGACATCGAGGTCGTGAAGGGCGGATTCCTGGGCCAGACGATTTTCGAGCCGGAGCCTGCGGATCGCACGCAGTATTATTCGTGCTGGTTTGAGCGTCGATGTCTGGCCATGCGCCAGGGGCCCGTGAAAGTGATCTACCATTATGACCAGCTTCCCATGGAGGTGTACGACAACTCGGTGGACCCGCTGGACCTGCACAATCTGGCGTTTTCGGGCCCATACAACGGGGCCTGGCTTAAGGAGCGTGAGCAGGAGATGCTGCGTTGGAGTCGGGTGGTGAATCAGCAGTACGAAGAGTGGGGCGAAAACCTGCTTCAGCAGGTGGTCAGCGACACCGAGCCGGAAGTGCAGGTGCGTGTGAACGCCCGATTCGGTGGCAAGATCGAGTTGGTGGGCTATTCGTTGGACAAAGAGACGGTCAAGGCGGGAGAGTCGCTGCAACTGCGGCTGGTGTTCAAGTGCCTTGGCGAAATGAAATCGTCGGATGCTCTGTTCCTGCATGCGATGCACAAGTCCGGAACGGTGAATGGCGACCACGTGCCTGCGGGCGGGGCCTATCCGTTAGACCAGTGGGAAGTGGGCAAGTACGTCATCGACGAGGTGCCCATCCATATCCCGGCCAACTGGCCCAAGGGTGAGTTGAAGTTGGGGCTGGGGTTCTGGAACAAGGTAAACAAGAAGCGGTTTGACGTGGAGACGGATATGGAGGTGGCGGAGAGCCGCCTTATCGTCGCCAAAATTCCCGTGGAGGCCACAAAGAAGGTCGCACCGGTGCTGACGGTGGATCAGCGCAGGCAGCGGGTGAAGCAGTCGGTGGGCTTCGAGCGGCCCGACGTGGGCAAGGAGATGGGAATCCAGTTTGGCGAGGGCATTTTGCTTGAGGGTGTGCAATTCCACCGGGTCGATGTGCCATTGGCGGGCACCGTTGAGATGACCTACACCTTTAAAGCGTTGCAGGACGATTTGGGCAGTGCGCAGCTATCGGTGAAGCTGAAGCGTGAAGATGGGGTTTCGATTGACGGGGACCACGAGCCTATCGGAGGGCTCTATTCGGCCAAGTATTGGCAGAAGGGCGAGTACATTCGGGATCTGCACCGCATTCACATTGATGGCAACACCAGTCGTCCGGGCACCTACGGGATTTACCTGGGGTTCAGGAAGGGGCGCAATCCGGTTGCACCGATGCCCGGGGTGGAGACGGACGGCGACGGGCGCGTACGGATCGGAACGGCGGTGATCTCCAATCCGACCCAGCCGCACCGGTAACGGGCAGCCCATGCGGCGACGGCGACGGCGACGGGCATACGGGGCACGGGTCACGGGTTGCCCGTACGACGATGAGATGAACGATCGGCCGCTTGATATTAGGGGAGTCCCTCTTATACTACGGCGGCATTGACCTGCTGGAGGAAGCGAAGAGATGGAAACGAAGAAGTGGCTGTTGCCCGCCGGGTTCCTGGCGACGTTGGTTGTGGGCGTTCTGATTGGTGTTCAGATTCAGAATGTGGTTTGCACACGCTACCACTTTGCCAATCCCAACGTTCCGGCAGCGGCGAATGCCCAGGCGGCGGTGGATGTGAATGCCGTAGCGGCTCAGGCAGCGGTTTTGGCTGTGAAGCAGATGGACGAGAAGGCCAAGGCTGCTGCGCCGGCACCTGTTGTTGCTCCGGCCCCGGCTCCGGCCCCTGCACCTGTTCCCGCCCCGGCCCCGGTGGTAGCGCCCGCTCCGGTTGCACCCCCGGCCCCGGTCGTTCAGAACGTGCCGACCCCTGCTCCCGCACGCCAGTCCGAAGAGTCGGCTGACCTGACGGTGTCCAAAGAGTGGTTCAAAGCCGCTTCCGAGTACAAGACCGAGCTGGGAACCAACCCCGCGGTGGGGCCCGATTCGGCCCCGGTAAAAGTGTTCATCATCTCGGATTTCCAGTGCCCCGTCTGTCGGCGAGCTGCCGAAGGCATGGACGGCATGATGGGAGACTATGGTGATAAAGTTCAGTTCATCTTCTGGCACAACCCGCTGGACATGCATCCTCGGGCCATGCCCGCTGCCAAAGCCGCTCAGGCAGCATTCAAGCAGGGCAAGTTCTGGGAATTTCACAACATGATGTTCTCGGATCAGCAGAACCTGGAAGACGCCACGTTCCTGGCTTATGCCGAGAAGCTGGGCCTGGATATGGCGAAGTTTAAGGCGGATATGGAATCCCCCGAGTCTTTGGCCAAGCTGAAGTCTGACGCCGCATTGACCAAGAAGATTGATGCCATGGGCACTCCCGCTTTTGTCATCAACGGCAAGAAGCAGGTCGGCTGGGGCTCTGCGGGCGGCATTCGCAGCATGATCGACGCCGAGGTCAAGGCCATGGAAGGCATGATGGCCGGTGGCATGTCGGCCGATGAGGCCCGAAAGAAG
>CAYTWV010000518.1:0-3448 GCA_964442235.1 uncultured Myxococcales bacterium
TCGAGATGGGCGATACGGCGACAACCGATCTGGCCCCGGAGACAATCGCCGAGGTGCAACAGGATCTCGTTCCCGACGGCACCGATTCGCTCCCGCAGGACCTGACCCCCGAAGTGGTGCCCAACCCCGAATTCCCCTTCGACATCACTCGCCCCTCCGAGGGCGACCCGCTGACCCCCGCCGAGGTCACGGCCTTCACCAAGCGCCTGACGGGTTTCTACAAGAATACGAACTTCTTCAACTGGCTTTACTGGACCGGGCACGGCCTGGACGCCAGCTACGACGCCAGCATGCCGGACTTCCGCCTCTTCTGGCAGGACACCCGGGCCATCAAAGAGGGCGACCGGGTCCGATTCGAGCATTTTGGCGGCGCCGACAACCTGGCCCTTCGCACCGCCAAACTTCTGGAAAACGCCGCTGCCGGATATCTGATGTCCGGCGACCCCATGTTCGGCCGCCTGGTGGAAGACTATAGCAAGGGGTTTGTGGCCCTTTCGCTGGCCATGGATTGGGAAGGCGAAGACCCTCCCGTCAAGTACCTGCAATCCCGAGCCATCTTTGCCCATGACCACGACTACGAGTTGGAAGGCGGCCGTAAGGTCCGAGTGGAATACGGTCCCGTGAAACAGGAAAAATACGACTGGAACGCCCACACAGTGCCCAACGACACCAACCCTCATTACGGCCCCATCTGGATTCGCAACATGCGAAGCAAAGATGACGTCCCCCACATGTACCGGATGGTCCCTGTGCTTCGCCAGGTGGCGGCCCAAGGCAAAGACGAAAGTGTCCGTGCGGCAGCGGCGTTGGCCGTGGAGTACATGGAAGGGTTTGCCAAGGATATCGTGGACAACGGCTACCAGATTCGCACCAAAGAGAATGGCGTTGCCTTTGTGCCCCTGAACGAGAACGGCACCATCAACGACCTGGCCAGTTTTGCCCTTTACGATGTGTTGATTCCCAACGCCGAATGCAACGCCAAGTTCACGTCGGCCCTGCTGGCCTATGACGACAACAAGGGCAACGTCTGCGGCGAAGCCGACCACAATATGTACGAAGACATCGCAGTTAATACCCACTATTTTAACCTTGCAATCATCAGATTTTTCCACGTTGCTGCCTTACAAAACGCATTGGCATCAGGGAAGAATGAAGCGGCGAAGACGCTGCTGCAGGGGCTGATCAAGCGGGCGGATCGTTATGAAGCCGACTTGACGGGGCCGGACAAGGATGCTGCCTGGGGACCAGACCTGGCCTCGTGGCTTCTGGCCGCCGGCACTGCCGGATTGCCGCTGACAGCTAAAGAGACCCGCCTGATCGTTCAGCACTACACCCAGTCTGCCGATGGATTCGAAACCTTCACTCATTGGGATCCCTGGCTTCCCACCACTGCCGATGGCGAATTTGGTTATGTTCCGCCCGAATCGGTTCCCGTGGACCCCAACAATCCCGATGCGGGGACCATCCGCCTGATTCGGTTGCAAGAGATGGTTTTTGCGCTGGAATATTGCCAATCTTCCTTCAGGCACCCCGAGAGCGCTCCGCTGTTCGATTGCGCCATCGTCGCCGACCCGTCCAAGTGGGGCGAATAGCCCTCCGGACGGTTTGGAGACCTTGGCCCCATTTGACCGCCTCTTGGGTTCGCTGTACCCTGATTCCTTTATGTCCATTTGGAGGTACCCCATGAAACGACTCTCGATCTGGCTGGCATTCACGTGCTTCGTCAGTTTGGCTGCACTGCAGCCGGCTTGTGATTCCAACAGCGACCCAGAAAATCCCGATATCAACGGGACCCCTGACAGCGCCGATTCCGTTGTGGACCCGGACCTTGTGCCCGGGGACGTGACCGATTCCATCACGGCGGACGTGGTCGCCACGGATGTGCCCGTGGATTTGGCCTCTGACGTGGCCTTGGACACGGCAGGGGAGTTGATTGGCCAGGACGTTGAACAGGACACCACCGACCCGCTGTGCCCGGCCGAAGTGCCCATTGGCGGGCTGGAGTGCACGCAGAACGGGATGCAGTGCGACTATGGCCAGGAGTGCTGCTGCGGCCAGTGTTACGCCTCGACGGAGTGTACATGCCAGAACGGCACGTTTGCATGTTTGGCGACCGATGCATGCATGATCCCCTCGTGCCTTGAACCCGGCTGCTGTAACGTGGACCAGGATTGTGACTTGGGCGGCGACATGGCCTTCGAGTGTGGCTTCCATCCCGGGGCCGAATTCGGGGTATGCCTTCCCGGCGGCTTGTCGGTTGGGCAATGCTGGGACCAGACCGATTGTGGTCCTAACGAAGTGTGTGAGGGCCCGTCATTCTGCGCCTGCGGACTGGATTGTGGCATGCTGCAAGCCCCCGGCCAGTGCAAACCAAAACCGACTAATCTGCCCTGTTTAGAGGACTCTCAGTGTCAGACAAACGAGATGTGTGTCGGCGCCGGCAGTTGCCTGGATGGAATGGGCGGCTTTGATTGTGTGGCCTCCAAAGGCAAGTGTCTGCCCAAACCGATCGACGGCTTGTGCTGGACCGATGCCGACTGCGGCTGGAGCGGCAAGGTGTGTGTGGGCCCGGTCTATTGTGGCGGCGGACTTGTCTGCCTGACCCTGGAACACCCCGGTGTCTGTTTGACTCCCGCCCAGGTGGGTTGCTGGGCCGATGCGGACTGTCCTCAGCCTGGCGGACTGGGCAAAGCCGTCTGTGCCGGAGAGTGGGTGATTCCCTGGTGGACCGGCAACGACTATGACGCCGACCCCGATTTCCCCGGTGAATGCTGCCTGGTGCCCCCTGGTGGCTGTTACCAGGATGCGGACTGCCCTGCACAACAAGAGTGTGTGGGTGCGCTGTTTGTGGCACCCGGAGATTGTGCCCTGGGCACGGCCAAAGCCGGTGAGTGTAAAGACAATGCGACCTGGCCCGACGAGTTCTGCCTTTCCGATGCGGACTGCACCATGAACCAGACCTGTGTGGGTGAATGGAATTGCCCCGCAAACACTCGCTGCCTGGAATCCCCCTACCCCGGAATCTGTCTGGCGCAACCTGCGCAGGTGGGTAGCTGTTTTGAAGACGACTGGTGCCAATCGGGCACGACGTGCACCAATCCCATGGTTTGTGACGTGCTTTCGGGCCAGATGTGTGGGGCGCTGATGGCGGCCCCCGGAACGTGTCAGGCCCTGCCTCCGTCCGGTCAGGGCGAGCCTTGCGGCCAGTACGGCGGCCAGTGCCTCTCGGGACTGGCGTGTTGTTATCCTTGCGGCGTTCCTGGCTGCATCAACGTCTGCCAGGTTCCGTGTGATCCGCAAGAACCGTGGTGTGCAAACGGTTGTGCGATGATGCCGTAGTTGGGCGGGGGTGCCTTGGTACGTCTGTGCCACGACTGGTGCCTTGGCGCGTCTGTGCCCCGACTGGTGCATTGGCGCGTCGGTGCCCCGACTGGTGCATTGGCGCGTC
>CAYTWV010000519.1:0-3447 GCA_964442235.1 uncultured Myxococcales bacterium
CGTGGACGTTTTGGAACTGGTCAATGGCGGCATCCAAGGCCGACTTGAGGCCCAAACGCTGGTGGTCAGTCCCTTCGCCGACGAAGTGGTCGGCCTTGATGTGAGTCTCTATCACCCGGACGGCAGGGAACTGGTCCACATCGACCGAATGGTTGTGGACTTCAGCCGAGGCGATATGTTCGATTGGGCCATGCGGTTCATTCCCGCTTCGATCCTGGGCGATGAGCCCGACCGAATACTGCCCATCCACCTGACCCGCATCGAACTGGACGGTTACCGCGTGTTGCTTCCGTTCGAAGATCATGGTCTCGCTTTCCTGGATGCGTTCCAGCCCAAAGAAGTATCGCCGCCATCGGACACGCCCGGACTTGAACCCGATTTGGCGCTGGAGAACATCCGCCTGGGAGAGGGCTCCGTCAAGCTGACCTTCCCGGGTTTCCACATGGATATCGGGGTGAAGGGCCTCGAGGCCGGAGTTTGGGTCCGGGACGGAACTCCCAAAATCGCAGCCCGTCACTTGAATGTCAGTTCCTATCGTCTGGTGGGCCTGATTCCCGAGCCTGCCGCCTTTGTGGGCGAGGAAAGCAGTCAGATTTGGGTGGGCAACTTCCTCTTGGAAGGCACCAGCCTGGGCTTCTCGGACCTGGATGTGCAGCACCCCGACTTCCGCGTCCAGGGCAAGATGGGCTTCGATTTTGTGCAAGAGGGTATGCCCGTCGATGCCTCGGGGTTCTTTCGGGTAACCAACCCGGCACGGGTTGAGTCCCTTACCATGGGCCATGTCTCGGGGACGGCGTCGGGCACGTTCAGGATGTTCGGCTTGTTGGAGCAGCCCCAATTCGAGTTTGGCTTTGAATCCCCGTGGCTTCTCGCCGAAGAGATCGAGGTCGAGAACATCTCCGGCAGGACTACCTTGGAAGTCATGCCCGAGGTCCGCATCGGGGTTCCCGAACTGACTGCATCGGTTTGGGGAGCCCAGGTCAAGGCGTCGGATTTCCTGCTGAAGGTCGATGGTACCGACATCTCCATGACGTTCAATGGATGCGCCGAGGGGCTGTATCTGGCTTCGCTGGCGCGCCAATTCGACATTGAGCCGCTGTGGATGTTTGCGGACGTTCCCGTGGCGGCTTGTTTGAAAAACGGCCAACTCCAGGTCCCCGATGGGAATCTTAAGCTCAGTGGCGACGCCTCGGTGGACGTGCAGGGCGGCTTGATGCCCGCAGCGCTGGGATTGTGGGGAGCCACGGTGGATGGGCAACTTGAAGTGACCTTGGAAGAGATCACATTACAAAAGGCCCGAGTTCTCTCCAATCTTGCCAGTCTGTCCGGGGATCTGGGGATCTCCTTTGGGGGCGAACAGCCGCTTTTCTCCTTGCGATTGGCCGGCCAGGCTGCCGACTTGTCCGCACTGCCCTATGCTGCCTCGTTGAAGCTGGGCGGAGCCATTCAACTGGACAGCCTGGTTGTGGATGGCACGTTATCGGATCTGCGAGTCGAAACGGAACTTTCGGCGGAACGACTGCAATTGCTGGGCAGCCGAATCGAGAATCTGGAATTGAGTGGGGCGTTTCGAGATGGAAAGGCCACACTCCAGCGCTTCTGCTTCGACCAGGGTGGGAACAAAGGCTGTTTGGCCGCAGTGGCAGAGCTGGGGCCCGATCTGGGCGTAATCCCCGACAGTTTCCCTGTCTCGTTGGTCATTCTCTCGCCCATGGCGCTGGACCTCTCCGCACTTCCCTTTGTGACTCTGCCCGTAAAAGGCCTGGTACAGGCTGGCCCGCTTGACTTGACCGCAACCATCTCGGCGGACCCCATGGCCATCCTGGCGTCCCTGCGGGGGGAGGCCGTCTTGACCGTCACCCAGGGCCTGTTCGGGGATTTTTCGCTGGCCAAAGCCATGATTCGCATCAAGAGGCACGAGCCCGGACCCAGCGGGGGTGTTCTTGGGGGATTGGCCGCCTGGGTCGAGACCGAGGGGTTCCTCTCGCCTCAAGTCACCGTGCAGCACGTCGCCGCCTTCCTGGACCTGCGTCGGTTCGTATTGGGACCGGGTCTGGGTGGGGTCAAAGATGCCTCCGCCGTTCTGCAGTTGACCTTAAGTGGTGCCAGGGCCGGCGAGACCGCCTTGCAGCGGGGCGACGTCCAAGTTGACCTTGCGGACCTGAAACCCGATTCATGGGGCGGGGTGTTGCCCGGCGTCCTGGCCACGGGCTCGGTCAGTATGGAAGGCTTCTCTCAAGGTACCGAGAAGTTGAAGACGCTGGACCTTCGATTTGACGGAGCCGATCCGGACAAAACCGTGACCCTGCAAGGCAATATCGCCTTGGACCAGAGACTGAAAGCTCGCTTCGAGGCCGTGGTGGATCGCGTCGCCAACCTGGCCGACATCAAGGTCGAAGCCAACAATCTGCCCATCGGGTCGCTTCCCGCCTTGCGCCGGTATCAAATGGTGCGGCAGCTGCTGCTTGAGACTCGGGTGACGGCCAACGTGGACGTGAAGAAGATCGACCTGGAAGCCCTCATCCACGGCGATTTCTGGCGAGTGGTTCAGCGGCTCTCCGGCCGTGGACGCCTGATGGTAAAGAACCTCAAGAATCTGCCCGAACCCGTGGAGCAGGTCTCGGCCAACTTCCGGGCTGCCGGCGGAAAGATCCACGTGGAACCTCTGGACGTCACCCTGGTCGCTGGCGGCCATGTCGTCTTGACGGGCGATTATGTTCCACGCCTGAAAGAGGCCCATCTGACCGCCACCCTGGACCCTATCCGGCTTAGCGCTGTGAAGATTCTGGCGGCCATGGCCCTTCCTCTGGATGTTGTGGTTGGGGGCCAAATCAGCCTCAATGGGCGATTGCCCTTGGCAGCCCTGGATGCGCACCTGAACGTCAAAGACCTGACTACGATGGGGCTGACGCTTGGAGATGCCGACATCGAGGTTGTGGGGACCCTGGGCGAGGACCTCTGGTTCTCCTCGACCCACTTCTTTAAGGGATTCTCGCTGGCTTCGGGGGTTTTGGCTTTCAAGAACCACCAGCCCTCTCACCTGACCCTCACCATGGGATTCGAGAAGTTCTCGCTGCAGCGAATGCTTCCTGTCTTGCCACCACAAATCGAAGTCAGGGCCGACGGCGCTGCCCGCATGGACGTGCGATTCACCCCGGGGGAAGAGCCCTTCTCGCTGGAGTTGGAGTTTCCGGCCAAGGGAGCCAACGCGTGTCTTAATGCACCCCCGATCTCGCTGTGCCTGACCAACGAACTGCCCAGCAACGTGTTGATTAACACCCAAGGCATCCAGACGGCTGGGCTGACCCTTGCGGGAGAAGGGCAGAGCCTGGGAATGCGCGGAAAGATGGGGTTTGCTACGGGCTACTCTCTGGACCTGCAAGCGAATCTGGATATCGCCTGGTTCAGAATGCTCTCGCAGGCCTTCGCCGCATACTCGGGCCGCGT
>CAYTWV010000520.1:0-3434 GCA_964442235.1 uncultured Myxococcales bacterium
CGGTGGGCGGATAGAGGCAGCGATCGTTGGTGGTCCAAGGATTGCCGTCGTCGCAAAGGTTCGGCTTACATTCCGGGTTGATCACGTCGTAACAGGGGTCGGCAATGGGCACACCCGAGCATGCACAAAGGCCGGTGTCGTCGTACCCGCATCGGTCACCAGCGGTGCCGGGGTTGCCGTCATCACAAACCACTTCTTTGCACGAGGGGTTCAGAAAATCCGAGCAGGGGTCCTCGATGGGCTTGCCGTCGCAGCGGCACTTTCCGGCCTCGTCCAAAACGCAGGTATCTCCGGACGTATTCGGGTTTCCATCATCACACAACTTGGGTACACATGCGTCGCCCTGGAGCCCCGAGCACGGGTCCACGACGGCCTCTCCGAGACAAGCGCACGCCCCCGCAGCGCCCATCTGGCAACGGTCGCCAGAGGTATTTGGATTGCCGTCATCGCACTGTTTGGCTTCACACACCGGATTCAATTCGGGCGAACACGGGTCCAGAATGGCAGTGCCGACACAGCGACAGGAGCCATCAGCCGACAGGCCACAAGCGTCATTTCCTGTTCCGGGCAGACCGTCGTCGCAAACCGCCGGGGTACAGGTCGGATTAACAGGATCCGAACATGGGTCAATGATGTACGCTCCCAGGCATGCGCATTGTTGTGTCAACGCCACACATTCATCAAACTCGGTAAGCGAATTTCCGTCGTCGCAGGGTTTCTTCGCACAGTCTGGATTGACCAGTTGGCTACACGGGTCCAATTCGAAGGAGCCCTGGCAGCCGCACGTTCCGTCGGCTTTGGCCCGACAGACATCCGTGAAGGTGTTCGTGTCGCCGTCATCGCAGAATTCGGGTTTGCATTGGGGATTCAAGAAATCGCCACAGGGGTCGGGAGGTGGGATGGGCTCGCCTTTGCAATAACAGGTGTCGCCCTCTTTCACGCAGGCATCCTTCTGGGTCTCGGGCTTCCCGTCGTCGCAACCAAGGGGATCACACGTGGGGTTTTTCAGGGTCCCGCAAGGGTCTTCCGGAAGAACGTAACCTGCGCACACACACGCATCCCCAGCCACTTTGCACTCGTCCTTGAGGGTCGACGGGTTGAGATCATCGCAGGGTTTTGGCTCGCACGTGGGGTTCAGTTCGGGACCGCACGGCTGCATCGGCGTGAACTTGCCGACACACACGCACTTTTCTCCGTCCAGCAAACATCGGTCTTCGGCCGTGGCAGCATTCTGGTCATCACAGACGTTGGCTTCACATTTGGGGTTCAGCCAGTCTCCACAGGGTTCATCGTTGGGGATTTGACCTTTGCAGAGGCACTTGGTCCCCTCCAGCACGCACGAGTCTTCTTCGGTCTTCTCGTCGCCATCGTCGCAGGCCGAGTCTTCACATTTTGGGTTCAACTCGGTGCCGCAGGGGTCGGCAGGGGGGATTGCAGTCCCTTTGCAAAGACACTGGCCATTCTCCGAGACGCAGCCGTCGTTTTGGGTTGCGTCATCCCCGTCGTTACACTTGTTCGGCTCGCAAGTCGGGTTGAAGGCGTCCGAGCACGGCAGGTTCCCTGCGACATCGGGATCGACAAGGTCCTTCGGCGACGTGTCCGTGGGTGGCAAATCGGGGGATAAAGAATCCAGGTCAAGACCGGGAATGTCTGCAACGACCTCTGCCTGCCCGAAATCATCGAGCCCCGGGCCCGTCGTAGTTGAAACGGTGCAAGCCGCTGCCAGGAAGGCGACCGATACTGCGAGAAGAGTGACCCTGTTCATACGAACCTCCGGCGTTTCTTAGTTTTTGACCGGGCAATGTTAGCCACCGTGCGCAGGAATAGCAACCCGCCGTCCCAGCCCGCCAGAAGCGAATTCCGGGTTCAGGCGGTAGCATTTGCTGTATTCTTCGGCAGCAGTTTTCGCCGATTGCCCGGGGGTGGCCCGGGGCAGAATCGGCAACCCGAATGGTCACGTTGCAGTGCGGCAGTGGGAGGCAGCATGAACGAGCGTAGGGTATCGAAATGGGTGTGGATTCCATTGGCCTCGGCCGTGTTCCTGATTGGCTTGGCACAAGGCTGCAGCAGTGACTCCAAAGGACCGGCAGATGTGGAAGCCGACGCAGCAACCGACGCAACCGATCTGACGCCGGATGGCAGCGCCCCCGATTTGACCGGGGATCTACCGGATTTGGCCCCTGCGGACTTGGCACCGGGTGACACCGAGGTCACACAAGACGACCTGGGCATCCCCGATTCCGTCGATGCCGTCGACACTGCCCCAGTGCCGTGTGAAGGAACGGAACTGACCCGGCAACTGGTCAACGAACCGGACTTCACCTTCGAACATGGGCCTTATCTGATGATGGTGAAGACCGACTCGGTCACCATCATGTGGCGAACCCTTGAGGACTCTGACGGCGCTGTTCTGTTCGGCACCGAGGGAACCAACCAACAGGCCGAAGATGCAGAATTTCGGCGCATCCACGAGGTTACCCTGACCGGATTGTTGCCCGACACCGAGTATCAGTATCAGGTGACGTCCGGCGGGTTGACCTCCCAGGTTCACAAATTCCGCACGGCCATTCCGGCGAATCTGCCCTTCCGATTTGTGGTTTGGGGGGATAACCAGAATGGCCCGGAGATTTTCCAGGACGTCGTGAACATGATGCTGCAGGCAGGGCCCCACATCGCCCTTTCGGTTGGGGACATTGTGCACACCGGAAGCGAGGACGGACTATGGAAAGAGCAGCTTTTTGACCCGGCTCGGGCCTTGTTCCACCAGATTCCCTTCTACGCGGCGAAGGGCAATCACGAAGGCAATCCGCAGTTCTACCGTTCTTTCACCGCCTACCCCCACCCCGACGATAGCCCCGGCGGAGAGACCTACTACTGGTACACCTACGGCAACGCCTTTTTCCTGGTCATCGACACAAACACCCTGATCGCCCCCATCGGCGACATGGATGTGCCCCAGTCCGACTTCATCAAGAAGGCTTTGGCGACTCCAGAAGCTCAAAACGCCGTCTGGAAGTTCGCCTATGGCCACGAACCGGGCTACTCCGAGAGTTGGAGCGCCGGCGATTGCGGGTATGAAGGTAACCCGGGAGTGCGAAATTGGCTGCTTCCCTTCCTGGCCGAAAATGGTTTCCACGCCTGGTTTTCGGGCCACACCCATGACTACGAACGCGGCTCGGTCGACGGCATGCTGCACTTCATCAACGGCGGCGGTGGCGGCGGGTTGGACGAGTGGTGCAAAGACTGGGAGAACACCAAAGTGGTCTACCAGAACCATCACTTCCTGAAAGTCGATGCCGGCTGCGACCAACTGCGCGTCGAGGCGACCAATCTGGAGGGCGACATCGTCGACTGGATTGTCGTAAAGCCCGACGGAACCGTCATCGAAGAGGGTCCCGCCGAGGCGCTGCCCGAGTTGATCATCAGCAGTGACT
>CAYTWV010000521.1:0-3426 GCA_964442235.1 uncultured Myxococcales bacterium
CGCCGGTCAAAGTCTCTCAGGATGCGGTGGTGCCGTTCTCGATCACTCGACTGACGGGGAAACCGGGAAGCCGGCTGTTTGCCGAAGACGAATTTGGGGGGATGGAACTCAGTCCCGTGACCTTCGAACCCTTGGGGCACGTCTCAAGCCGTCCGGACTATCGGGTGCTGGCCGTGGAGGGTGGCGGACTTGCCGTACGCACGCAAGGTGCCCTGGAGATGCTGACCAAAACCAGCGAAACAGCCGAAAACTGGTTCGTGAAGCCGCTGGCCGAGATTGTGGCCCGGCCCCCGGCCCCGGCCGAGTACCCCTCGGTGGCGGACCGGTATGGATACCTTCCGCATAAGGTGACATGGGGAGGGTAGCGCCCCACGTGTGAATGCGTTAGAATGCCCCCCATGAAACGGCCCCGAACCCACGCCTTTGTCCCCTTGCCTGCCTTGCTGGTGTGGTGGGTACTGGGATTTGTCTGGGGATGTGACTCTGCGCAGTTGGACTCGGCATCCTGTCCCGAACAAGCCTGCGAACAGGGCCGAATGTGCATGCAAGGGACCTGCGTATCCCAGCAGGCCGACCCCGACGACGATGGACTTTCTATCGCAACCGAATTGGCAGCGGGACTGGATCCCCTCTCGCCGGACAGCGATCTGGATGGAATTCCCGATGGAATCGAGTGGGGAGCGGGAAAAGAGCCTCGAGACCGAGACTTGGATGGAATCCCCGACGCCCTGGAGAATCAGGACTTGGATGAGGACGGGGACTGTGTGCCCGACGTGTGGGATGCCAATTCGCAATTGGCCACGCCACCGCCAGCGGGCTGGATAGCCATGGTCTGTTCGTCCAAAGGTGTATGTTCCGAGGAGGGGGCGCTGCTGGAACTGGTCTGCGCCGGAGGTGTGGCCCACTGCGTCGTGAAGGCTGTGGCAGACCACCAGGCGTTTGAGACCCTCTGTGATGGCCGGGATAATGACTGCGACGGCCAGGCAGACGAAGGCATCTGGCTGGGCAGTTCGGCGCTGGGCGGTGTGTGCTGGAGCCCTGGCATTTGTGGTGCTGGCCAGGTGCAGTGTGATTCCCAGACTCTGTCCCCCTTCTGCTCCTCCATGGCCCTGGCCCAGCCCGAGGTGTGTGACGGCAAGGATGATAATTGTGATGGCGTCATTGACGACGGTATCACTCTGGACGGCGTGGCCCTGGGCGAAACGTGTGAAGGGGTAGGGGAGTGTGGCCAGGGTGTGGTCGTGTGCGCTCCGTCAGCCCAAGTGCCCGTCTGCTCGACCATGCCTGGCAGTGCCGATTCGTTGGCTTCCGAAGAGACGTGTGATGGCCGAGACAACGACTGTGATGGGTATATTGACGAAGAACTGGTGACCCAGGCGGTAAAAGAGTGCCCCACCAAGGGCGTTTGCTCGGTTCCTTGGTCCCAGCCCTCCCTTGCGTGTGTGGAAGGCCAGTGGGTCTGTGTGTTTGCGGGGGTCGAATCGTATGAACCCGGGTACGAACGAACCTGCGACAGCCTGGACAACGACTGTGATGGTTCGGTGGACGAGGATTTTGCGTTGGCGGGACCCGTGGGGGCCCTGTTCCTGGGTCAGGCCTGTGGCGTGGGGCCTTGCAACGGTGGCGTGGTGAACTGTGCTTCCGATGGAAACGGGGTCGTCTGCTCGACGGCTTTGAACGCCACTCCGGAAGTGTGCGACGGGGCCGATAACGACTGCGATGGGGTCGCGGATAACGGGCTGTCGTACCAGGGGCGCCTTGTGGGCGAACCATGTGTGGGGACCGGCCTGTGTGGACCCGGTCTGGTGATCTGTACGCAAGAACAACAGATTGCCTGCTCGTCCAACCCCGGTTCGCCCGATTCAGAAGCCACGTTGGAAATATGCGACTTGCGCGACAACGACTGTGACGGCAGCGTGGACGAGGAGTTGGGGACGGGGCCGGAATGTGTGGCACCGGGGGTCTGCCAGTCTGCAACGTATGGGGCAGTCTGCCTGCAGGGGCGCTGGCAGTGTGACTATTCCGGGGTGACAAGCTTCCAGATTGCAGAGACCTCCTGTGATGGTCTGGACAATGACTGCGATGGGGCCGTGGATGAAGAGACCCAGGCGAGCTTCCTTGTGGCCCAGGCGGCTCTGGTCAGCGATGCCCCTGCCCATCGAGAACGTTCGGCATCGGCGGTCATGGGTGATGCCTTGTGGTTGTTTGGCGGTGCCGCCACAGCGCTGGATGGAACGGGCCTCTGTTTGTCCGATTGGTGGAAACACGAGAGTTCTGGAACGTGGACCGCACTAGAAAACCCGTCAATTTCGGGACGTTATGATGCAGGCATGGTGGTTTGGCCCAAAGGAAACGGGGCTCTGATCGTTGGAGGACAGTGCGACGGCGTCATCACGCAGGACGCCTGGTTGCTGTCTGACCAGCAGATACAGCCCGTGGCACTGCCCGTTGAGGTGACCTCGAGATACGGGCATTCGCTCTTCCTGGAGTCCGAGATGGGCCAATTGCTGGTGGTAGGCGGCAAACGGGCCGATGGGAGCTTTGCCGATTCCTGGGCCTGCAGCGGCGAATGGCAGTGTCAGGGGCCCTTGCCAGGGTTCCCGCTGATCTCCCGCGCTGCGTCCTGTTTGGACCCGTTGGCGAATCGGGCGTTTCTATTCGGCGGTTGGAACGAGGATGGGACGCTTGGTGCAGCCTTGGTGCAGATCGACCTTCCGTCAAGGCAGGTGGTTTCCATGGACTGGGTCGGAGGTCCTGAAGCACGAAGTGGTGCGGCGTTGGCATGCCAGGGGGACGCCGTCTGGCTGGCCGGAGGCGTGAACCAATCGGGAGAACTCTTGTCCGACGTCTGGTCCTTTTCGGTGGCAAATCAGAAGTGGTCAAGTCAGCCCGATCTGCCGGACGTGGCGCAGGGAGGAGTGCTTCGAAACACTCCGACGGGATGGGTGTTGAAGGCGCAAGTGGACGCGGCAGGCCGAATGGACCATTCGGGAATTCGGCTGGAGCCGGGCCAGACACAATGGGTGGCGAATGGCTCGGTTGTGCCTGGCGTGGGCGCCGGCGCTTCCATGGCCCATGACCGATTCCGGGACCGGGTGTGTGTGACGGGAGGTCTGGAGTCGACGTCCCAGGCCCCCATCGCTTCGGGAACCGTCTGGTGCAGGGTTGGCGACCAGGCCTGGCGGGCCGAGAACCATTTGGAGCACCCTTTGGTGGACGGTGTGATGGCCTACGACCCGTATCAGGACCGCTATCTTGTGCTGGGCGGACGGGACCCGCAGAACCTCGACCCCAACGCTGCCCTGAGTTGCAGAGCCGAGTGGTTTCGTCCGGGGCTACCTCTGGAGCACGGGACGTTGCCCTGGTGCCAGGCCCAGCAGGGCCCCGGCGCCTTTACCGGGGCTTTCGCTGCCCTTGAGTTTGCCG
>CAYTWV010000522.1:0-3419 GCA_964442235.1 uncultured Myxococcales bacterium
GCTGGGCGATGCGTGCGACCCCGATGACGACAATGACGGCGTGGGCGACTTCCTGGACAACTGCGCCGACATTCCCAATTCCACCCAGGCGGACTTGGACGGAGATTTGGCCGGAAACGAATGTGACGCCGACGCCGATGGAGACGGGCACCTTTCCATCCCATACGGCGGCGACGATTGTAACGACCAGAACAATCTGGTCTATCCCGTCTGGATTCCGCAGGTGGTAAGCGGAGCTTCGGTTCAGAACCGCTCGCTCTCCATGGGGGCTACGGGGCTTGCTTGGGCTGGAAAACTGGGTGGAGACTTCGAACTCTATTTGCACCAAGAGAATACAACCCTGCGGCTGACCGAAAACGTCGTCGACGACTTGTGGCCCTGGGTGGGGAAAGAGTGGGTGGTCTGGGAAGGGGCCAGCGGAAGCGACCGAGACATCGTTTTGTACAAAGAGGGGCAGGTACAGTGGTTGACTGCCAACGGGGTCGATGACCGAGGGCCAAGGACCGACGGGAACCGTGTGGTGTGGTATAGCCACGATGGACAGGACTATGAGGTCTTTTTGTGGGATGGGATGGGCACCTATCAGGTGACCAACAACAACAAGAATGACTATCACCCATCCGTCATGGGGTCCATTGTGGTCTGGCGGGGATTCGACGGGTCCGATTTCGAGGTTTACGCCTATCAGGGCGGGGCCGTCACAAACCTGAGCAAGAACGACACCGACGACGGAATCCCCTCCACCGACGGGGCCATGGTTGCGTTCAGCCATTTCGACGGCAATGACTATGAAATCGCCCGTTGGGAAGATGGCCAGACCACCACGCTGACCGACAGCCCCTGGGACGACCTGGACCCCGTGCAGAAAGACGGCAAGACCGTTTGGCGGCGGGATGACGGCCACGACTTTGAGATTGCGGTTTATGAAAACCATCGCAGCGTACAATTGACCAACGACGACCTGGAAAAGGGCCCACCGGGAACCGATTCGGGGCGTGTGGTGTGGGCCGCCCGGGAATCGGCGTTTGACGATTGGGAGATCTACACGTACAAAGGGGGCAAGATTGTCCAGGTGACCCAGAACGACGAGCAGGATACCGAACCTGCCGTGTTTGGTGATACCATTGCCTGGGTCTGCGGCGATGCCATCTGTTTGGCGGCGGGCGCATGTAATCCGTGACCCCGAGTCAGTCTCGGGCCGGCAGTTCGAGGGGAAAACGTGGATTCGACGAATATGTCCCTGTCAGGCAAGGTGGTCGTAATAACCGGGGGCCTGAGCACTTTGGGCCGCGCCATCGCCGTCTGCCTGGCCAAACACGGCATCCAACTGGTGCTACACTATTGCCGTCCGCCTCGCATATCCGTTGATGAATTGCTGCGTCCGCTCTCCGAACACGGCGCCCGCCGGATTGATCTGGTTCAAGCGGATTTTGCTACCGCCAACGGTCCCGAGGAGTTTGTGCGCAAGGTCCTGAATGTGCAGCCGAAGGTCGATGTATTGATCAATAATGCCGGGATTTTCATGCGTAAAGGCCTGAGCCAAACTACGCCCGAGGACTGGAACCGCATCATGGCCGTCAATGCGCTGGCGCCTGGCCATCTGATGGCGCGGTTCAAAGAATCGGGCCTTAAAGAAGTGGTGAATGTGCTGGATATTGCGGTGCACAAAGCATGGAAATTTCACGGGGCCTATACCGCCTCTAAAGCGGCGTTGGATGCCATTACTCGGGTTGCTGCCATGGAATGGGCCCCCGATGTGCGGGTCAATGGCATTGCCCCGGGCATGATCACGGTCCCCGAAGGCCTGGAAGAACAATACAAACCCGTCTTGGCCCGCATCCCCATGGGACGGCCCGGAAGCAGCGGCGAAGTGGCCGAGGCCGTAGAGATGATCCTGCTATCCCCCCGATATATGACGGGACAGGTCATTACGCTAGATGGGGGGCTGGCTCTTCGGTAGTGCTGTTTTTCACCGGGGTGGCCCCTACCCTGTCAGCCATCTGCTCGGGGGTCGTATCCGCTATAGAGACCTCTTCAACGGGCCATTCGTGCAGCAATGCTGCGGCGTCGCTGCGGCGGGTTTCTCGTGTACAAACAATCCAGACGGCAGAACGATTCAGGTAACCGGCCCGCACCAGCGCCGGGAAATGGCCCAGCCCCTGGGCTTCCAGGTGACCAAACTCGTCCAGGAAGAGGACTCGACCCGCCGCGGTATCCGACTGGATGTGCTGGCCGGCCCAGTCAAAGGCCTCACGCCGAAATTCGAAACGCATCTGGCCGGCTTTCTGGCGACGGCGTGGTGCTGCCAGAGGCACGCTGGCCCCCTCGAAGAGTGATTGCAGGCAGTAGCCATGTGCCGCAGCAGCCGTGATTGCGCCCCGTAACGCCTGGGCCTTGGGCTGAACCACTCCGCCCACGGCAATTCCCCTGGCCGCCAGCAACTGCGCCAACGCCGTCATCCAGGTGGTTTTGCCGCTTCCCGGAACACCCCATGCAAGATAGACCTTTGGGCACACCGGGGGATGCGTTCGTTGGGAAAGACGCTGAAGAGCGATCTGATTGGCCTCGTGAAGCAGGCCTCTGACGAAGTCGGTGGTAAAGAGGCCCTTCAGCCTGGCCACCCGAGAGCGTTTTTGCCCCTGCTGCAAATCGGCGTTGGACCAGGAGAGCGAGAGCCTCTCGATGAGTGCGGGAACCGCCGCCGATGCAGCGCCAAGCGCCTCGAAGTAGGCATCGGGCCCTACCTTGCGCAAGAAGGTGCGGGCCTTGGGTTTGGCCAGTTCCGAAGCCAGCCAGATGGAGACCAGCACAATAAATACGGCCCGAACCATCATGCCCGCACCGGCGATCAACCCCGCCTGGCTTAGGGCTGGCCACCCCTCCAGGGCGCCTGCCTTGGGCCCCAGGAACAGACCTGCTCCAAGGGTCACCACCGAAGAAAGAAGCCAGAATCCCGGGCGCATCACTCGTTTGACTCGGGCGGGGAATCGCCAGCCCATCAACAGTGCCAGGACCGCCACGGCTGCGGCCTCTGCGACAGGTTTCCCCGGCCAAGGCCAGATCAGATAGAGAGCACAAACAAACGTCGCACAACAGGCCCAGATTCCTGGCACTTGCAGCAGGCGTCCAAGCCCCCAGACATGCGGGTCAACTTGTGCCGATTCGCCCCCAGGCCCCGTGGCCCCGGTTTGCGGACTGTGCGCTTGCAACCGCTGCCCCTGTTGAAGAGTGGGGCCCGGTTCCGCCCACGAGGGCAACCGGCCCGTCCGGGACCAAGGAAGCGTGCGTGCAATACGAATCCCCATCAGGGATGCCGTCCCCCCCAGCGCTGCAATGAGGCCCAGAAGTATGGCCAACGCCCACTGCCAGCCCATCAACAGTGCCAGGACCGCCACGGCTGCGGCCTCTGCGACAGGTTT
>CAYTWV010000523.1:0-3419 GCA_964442235.1 uncultured Myxococcales bacterium
CCAGGGTCACGGGCGGCGCCCAGGGTCCGAACTCTTCGGATTCACCGGGGCGGGCCACGGCCCCTTGGCCAAGCAGGCTGGGGCCGCCGGCCATGGCGTCGCGAATGGGCTTAAACCCGGGGATCGGCGGCAGTTGATAGGTCAAGATCTCGGCCGAAGCGATACTCTCGCCCAGCGTGATCCAGTCTTTGCCGGGCGGAAGCGCCAGGACGAACCCGTTGACGGGAATCGGCGCCGTTTCCCGCAAATGGACCGAAACCACGTGCCGGCCAACAATGGAGAGCCCAATGCCGGGCAGAGGCAGCGTATGGGTTCCGATGCTTCGGGTGAAAACCGAAGGGGAATCGAATCGTTTGACCGAAGGATTCACCGTCCCGATACGCAGTTGTGGCCCATCGGCAACCGACACCGTGACTCCCTTCATGCTCATGCGGGAAATGCCCACAAAGCCGGCCGAATCCTGAAAAAAGAAGGGGCGCATCAGGGTGGGTGGATTCAACACGTTCCCGTTGCTGACCAGAAGCCCCACGGGGTCAAAACGCTTCTGGGGCAGCGTGATATCGGGCTCGGAGTACAGAAAGAACCCGCCGGTGAAACCCGCCACCGAATTGTGCGAGTCCACAAGTGCGTGCAAACTTTCGTGTGCTGCGGCGCCCACCACAGGCATAGCCGAAAAGTGCGCCTTTCCTTGATCGATCTGGAACACGTGCAGACTGACGGGGCCGTCACTGGTGTCCGCTTCCAGGCTGCCGTGGCGAATGCCTTTGGCCAATCGTTCCCAGGTCAAGGTCCCAAGCAATTGATTGACCGAGGGTAGGGGAGTCTGGCGATGGCGGCCGGCCCAGTCGGCCTTGGCCCCGTGACTGTAATAGTAGTCCACCAGGGCCCGGATTCGGGCCGAACGAGGCGCCTGGTCGTGGCAAATCTCCGTCATTCGGGCAATGAGCCCCACAGCAAGGATCCGGGCCTCGAATCGTTCTTCTCCCAGCCGCTCCAGGAAACGACACAGGTTCAGAAAGCGCCCCGCAAACATGGAAGCCTGCTGGGGGCCCACTTCGTCATCCATGAGGGCTGCGGACAACGCTGCCAGGGGGCTCACGGACTCCCACATCGTCGTTTCCAATGTCTCAAACGCGTCAAATTCGGGCACGGGATCGCCCACGGCGTCCGAAGGCCTCGAGAACGCCTCCAACAGCCGCATCGTCCCTTCCACATGCCATTGCGCCGCCATGACTGCGCACAAGTCGTTCCACATAGAGCCTCCAAGCCCGCCTGAGTCAACGAAACCAGCTATATCACAATGTTATGCGCACGTCTGCCTTCCATTCCGGGGGCGAGGCGCTATGATTGAGGGGTTACTTATGGGAAGGGGGTCTCCATGCGCCCGATCTATTTGGCTTTTCTGCTGTTGGGGCTTTTGTCGTCTCCACTGGGGGCCCAGCCTCTGGATAAGGGGGTCGTGAAGGACGAGGCGGGGGTAGCTGCGTGGGTAGTGGTGCCTGTTCAGGCCCGGGCCGAATACCAAGTGCCCAAGGTCCTGCCCATGCGTAACGCCACGCCGTGGCAGGCGCCGGTCTGGACTCGATTCGGACTTCTGGCGGGGAATCCAAAGATGGATGCCCAGAGTTTGGGGAGCGTTGCAGGCGGCACCATGGTCCAGGACGCCCGAACGGGTCGGTGGTTCGCCTCCTTGGGCGGCGTTTTGGTCCGAGTGGCCGGTGCAAACCAGACTGTGGTGGCCCAAGACGTTTTGGGCACCGACGTGGACGTAAATGAAGCGGCGGGCTGGGCCGTTTCCCGAGAGCGCGATGGCACCATTCGTTTGCACGCACTTGCGGGCAATAGACAGGCAGGCAAGGTCCTCTTGAAGGGTGAGTTCTTCTTCCGCCCTCGCTTCTCTCCCGATGGCACCCAGGTACTGGTGCAGAAGTCCGGTGCGGCTCGAGGATCGTTCTGGGTCGTTGACGTCGCTTCGGGCAAGGCCCGGGAAGCCGGCATCGGTGACTGGCCCTGCTGGGACGCCACGGGCAAACGAATCCTGTTTGCCGTGACACAGAATGATGGGCTGCGGTTTGTTTCGTCGGAGCTTTTTGTGTTCGACCTGGCGACGTGGACCCAACGGGCGTTACCCGCAACGGAAGTGGTGGCCGAGACCCAGCTTGCGTTGTCGGCTGACGGCCGCTATCTGGCCTATATCGATGCGCTGACGGGAGCATTGCACCTCGTTGATGCGGTACGACTCCTTGGGGAGGTGGCGCCATGAGGACCCTCACTTCCGCAGTTCTGGCATGTCTGATTGGAATGGCCACCTTCTCGGCCCAGGCCCAGACCAAGGTCTATTTGAACCCCAGCAATCAAGATGACAACGAGGTGGACGGCGGGGGTACCGAGGATCAATACGCCCTGCTTATCGCCAAGAAGGTCGAGGCGATTCTGGATGCCACCGGCTTTGACAGCAAGGTGGACCAGGACTTCACCAACGCCCCCTATAACGCCAACGACTGGGGTGCCAAGGTCTTTGTCAGCATTCACAGCAATGCGGGCGGCGGCCATGGGACCGAGACGCTCTATGTCAGCAATGGGGGCATGGTTTTGGCCCAGGCCGTCCAGGATGGCCTGCTGGACCAGCTTCCCTATGCCGACAGGGGATTGAAAAAGCGCACCGACCTGCACGTGTTGAACAACACTGACATGTACGCGTGCCTGACCGAGACCGTATTCCATGATTGCTCGACCATGAGCGGTCTGGCCGGCCATCCCCCTTCGGAATCGGCCTATTTGAAGTCGGCAGCGGGCCAGGCGGCCATCGCCCAAGGCATCGCCAACGGGATCTGCGCTTACTACAACGTCAGTTGCACGGGTGGTGGAACCGTCCCCGTGGACCCGCCCCCGGTGGGAACGGGGAAAGGCTGGCTCAAAGGGGTGGTTTACAAGGCACCGAACCTGGAGGACCGTATCGGCGGAGCCAAAGTCACGCTCAGTTCGGGCCAGCAAGTCATCGTCAACGATACCGGTTCGTTCAGCTTCGAGGTTTCACCCGGTACCTATACCATCACCGCCTCGGCAGCGGGCTACCAGAGCAGCACTGTGCAACGGACGGTGACCGCCGACCAGGAGGTTTGGGGCAGTGTAGGCTTGCTTCCCAATTCAACACCGGACAACGACACGGACAAAGATGGCGTAACCAATGCCTCGGATAACTGCCCCAACAACGCAAACTCCGACCAGAAAGACTCGGATGGCGATGGTTTGGGAGATGCCTGTGAAGCCAACGCCGATACCGACGGCGATGGTGTATCCGACTCTCAGGACAACTGCCCGCTGACTTTCAATCCCACTCAGGCCGATGCCGATGGCAATGGCGTGGGAAATGCCTGTCAGACTGGCGGCGTGTCGGACTCTGACGGCGATGGTTATGC
>CAYTWV010000524.1:0-3409 GCA_964442235.1 uncultured Myxococcales bacterium
TTCGAAGCGGTCGGGGCAGAACTGGCCCTGCACCCACAAATCCAGGTCGACCAGGCCCTGCAATTGCTCTTCGGTGGCGTAGCGGATCAAATCGTAGGCGTCGCTCTTCCCAACGGCCAGCAACAACGCATAGAACTCTTCAGGCTCAAGTGCTGCCAGCATCTGGTCCACGTGGGGGTGTGCCAGAATGCGGTCCAAAAAGTCCATACCCGACTCGGTGCGGGTTTGGCGGACAAGTTCCGTCGCCTCGCTGCGTATTTCAAGGAAGGTCTTATCACTCATTGCTTCTTTTCCATCTTGTCACGGACTGTCTTAAAATTGCCCAACGTCTTGATATACGCCTCGTTGTTTGGCTCTTCCTTGACAAGTTGTTCCATTAGTTCAACTGCCTTGCTGTATCGCTGAGCCCGGAAGTGAATGTCCGCAAGCACCTTGACCAGATATCGGGCCTCGGGGTGGGCGGGGATGGCCTTTTCCAGGCGGGACACGGCTTCGTCCAGCAGGATGTTGTACTGTTGGCAGAACGAGGCAAAACGGAAGAACGAAACGGCGTCATAGTCCGGCGTGGTGACGCGTTCCATGAGGACCTGAATGGCCTTATCCTTCTGTTTGGTATCCAGATAGACCCTTGCGAGGGTGTAGAGGGCCTCGGACCCGTAGTAGGTGGTTGGGAAACGTACGGCAAGGTCGTCCAGGAGGGGGATGGACTTATCGGACTGGTGCAGTTGGTCCAAATAGATGGTCCGCCCAAGCAGAAACAGGGCTTCGGGGATGCGCACGGAGGCGGGGTCTTTGTCATTCTGAAGTACGTTTTCCAGGAACGGAATGGCCTCGACGCCCCGTTCTCGGATGGCCAGTTCTTTGCCCGCTTTCATCTGGGCAGAAAGGTCGTCGGGGTTCTTTTCGGCCTGCTCTTTGAACCAGGTTGCCGTGTTGACGTGGTTCACATAGTCGGTCACATACTGCAGGAACTCTGCGGTGGGGTGGAAGGCATAAAACCGTTCGATGGGTTTGCCGCCGGGTTCACAGACCCACATGGTGGGATAGGAGTGTACCCCCATGGCTTCGGCGATGGGACGCCAGTTGTCGTCGGCCGCATCCACCTTCAAGGCGACCATGTTCTTTTGCATGTAGTCGATAAAAATCGGGTCCGGAAAAACCTTCTCTGAAAGCTGTTTACAGGGTCCGCACCAGGGAGTGTAAACGTAAAACAGAATGGGAAGATCTTTCTCTTCGGAAAGAAGGACTGCCTGTGAGTATGTCAGATGAACGAAGCCACCATCATAGGTGATTTCGTCGGGCAACTTTTCGGACCGATTAACCAGGCTCTCTGGGGTCGGCTTGAAGGCCGCCACGCCGGGTTTGCGTCCGGGATCTTTCTGAACGGTGCGGCCCACGGTGGTGCCGGGACCCGCTGGAGGTGTGGTGGTTGGGGACGGACAGCCGGCCAGTGGAACCAGTGCGGCAAGCCACAGGAAACGGGGAAGCAGCGTGAATGGACGAAGCATGATGACCCTCCGGGACACAGCCCGCCTGCTGGCGACGGGAGAACTCATCCTGATGATTCTTGCCAACCCCGTCAAGGCCCCACTAAGATGCGTCGGCAACGAGGGGCGGAATGGGGACTGATGCCGTTGAACTGTTTGTGCCGTGCCTGGTGGATCGCTTCCTTCCTGAAGTGGGCGAGGCCACTGCGCATTTGCTTCATCAAGCCGGCGTGCGGGTGAAGGTGGACCCCAGGCAGACCTGCTGCGGGCAACCGGCGTTTAATGGCGGGTTTCCCGAGGATGCGTTGGGATTGTGCCACCACTTTCTGGATGTTTACGCAGACCGTGGTGATGTCGTGTGTCCGTCGGGTTCTTGTGTTTCCATGGTTCGAGATCATTACGGCCTTTTGCCGCTGGAGCCCCCTCGCCGGACGGCCGTAGAGCGTATGCGGTTGCATCTGTTCGAGTTGTCCGACTATCTGGACCGAAGGGGCCTGACCGAGAGGATTCAGCACACCTTACATGCTCGGGTGGTGGTGCATCATTCGTGTCACTATTTGCGCAAGTCCTCGGGAGCGACCCCTCTTTTTCGCTTGTTGGGCCGCATTGCCGAGTTAACGGTTCTGGAGACCGACGAAAGTCGAGCCTGCTGCGGGTTTGGAGGCGTCTTTTCGGCCAAGCTGCCAGAGTTGTCCATTGCGATGGCGCGGCGCCGTCTGGAGGGATATCTGGCGTGTAATCCGGATTTGATTGTGCTGGCGGATGCCGGGTGCATTCTTCAGCTTCGTGGGGTGTTGGCGACCATGGGGTTGAAGCCGACACCTCCGGTTGTGCACTATGCTCAGCTATTTATGGTCCGCAGCGCCGAGGAGTTGGTGGATGCCGCTTGAGAGGCAGCAGAAATGTGTGGCGGCGAAGCTTGCTGACGAGTCCCTGCAACGGGCGTTGGCCAAGGCCCTGGGAGTGGTCCGCCACAAGAGTCAGGTGGCACTAGCGGAGGTGCCTGAGCCTGAGACGGCCATGGAGCATTTGGGGCAGATGCGTCGGGCCCACCTGGCCCGGCTTCCGGAACTGCTGCAGGAGTTTGAGAGGACCCTGCAAGGGGAAGGCACACATGTTTTGTGGGCGCAGGATGGTTTGGAAGCGTGCAACCTGATCGTCGAACTTGCCCGAAGCCGAGGGATTCGCAGCGCCATATTGTCCAAAAGCATGGTGGCCGAGGAAGTCGGGCTGGAAGCGGCGTTAGAGCGGGCCGGTGTTGTGGCGACGCAGACCGACCTGGGTGAACGGGTGGTGCAGTTGGCGGGGCAAAGGCCGTCCCATGTGACGGCGCCGTGCATTCACATGAGCGCGGGCCAGATTGGCGAATTGCTGGCGGCCAAGGTGGGCATGCCAGCCAGTTCCGATGCGGAGGCGATCAGTCGGTTCCTGGCGTCGCACCTGCGCCCGGCGTTCCTGGAAGCCGGAATGGGGGTGTCCGGGGCCAATCTGGCAGTGGCCTCGACGGGGCAACTGGTCCTGGTAGAGAACGAAGGCAACGCACGGATGGGGTACACGCTGCCGCCGTTGCACGTGGTGATTATGGGACTGGAGAAGCTGGTTTCGACGCCCGACGAAGCGCATAAAATCCTGAACCTGCTGCCTCGGGTTGCGACGGGTCAGCGGGTCACCTCGTATGTGTCGTGGATTGCGCCAAAGCCACTGCCGGGCCAAGAGCGTTTCCTTGTACTTGTGGACAACGGGCGTTCGAAGATGGCCCAGTCCGAGTTGCACCGGCAGGTTCTGGCCTGTATTCGGTGTGGCCGATGTATGAATCTGTGCCCGGTGTATGAACGAATCGGTGGGCATGCGTATGGCTGGACCTATCCAGGTCCCATCGGATTGGCGCTGGCCCCCTTCTTGGCGCCGCCCGAGGTGGCAGC
>CAYTWV010000525.1:0-3408 GCA_964442235.1 uncultured Myxococcales bacterium
ACCCCGCAGACACCGCCCGGAGAGCCTTCGGGAGGACTCAGGTGTCCACCATGGACCGGAATCGCTGTCCACTTTCAGCGGAATCCGCAGTCGGTCGCAACTGTGGCGCCGCGACGATCCAGGGCGCACACGGGAACGGATGGCCAGGCAGGTTTCAGAGCGTTCGGCTGGCGGCTAGGTCGGCCGCCAGTCGCGCGAAGCGCTCGGTCTCATCTGGCATGGAGCTGCCGGGGGAAGGGGTTGGGGTGTCCTGTGTGTCGGCGATGGAAGAGGCCATGGAACAGCACTGCTAACCATCACTGCTCTATGCCATCATCCCCAGGGCATTCCGTCTTCTCCGGCCCGAATCGTTCCCCACGGGAGCGGAGTGGCCAGTCTCCAGATGGCGGAGAACCGACAGGCGGCCCAACCGTGGGTCAAGTCCCCTTGAGTAGTTCAACAATCCTCTCAGCGGAAAGCCCCTTCTCTTTCAGCTGTTTGATTGCCTTCAGTCCTTCAGCATCCAGTGATTTCTGGTGGGCGATCGTTTTGGCCTTCAGAGCCTTCTCGATCCCTTCTTTGGCATTCGCATGTCCTTCCGTTACCACCTTGACGATTGCTTCAGGATTTGCCGTGGGGTGGGCCTTGAACCAGGCGCCCCATGAACGATGTGAGAGGACTTGGTGATCTGGCACGATAGTCAGGCTGATGACTCCCTTTCCGCCAGATCCATTCCCCCCAGTTTCAGGGGCTTCGGTTCCAGCCAGTTCTGGCAGATTCAGGCCGACCAGGAATTCCTTCACCTTTCCAGTAACGTAGGCCGCCTTTGACTTTCCGAACTTCCGGAGTTTGAGTGGGATTCTCGTTCCGTTTGGGGTCTTCAGTTCCTTCGTCTTGGCGTTGTATGTTCCCACCTTGTCAGGGCACTTGGTTGCAAGATCCTTGAGGCTTGATTCCGAGATGCTCTTTGACTTTGAATTCGCCATGACTGATCTCTCCGTCTGTTGTGGACATTCTTCTCGCCTTCTGCCCGATCCCGAGACACGTGCGATGACGATACCCCACATTTTGACTAGTTCAATCAACCTGGATCTGGCGATGGCCGCTGGAATCCCATGAGTGCTGTCGAGTCATATCGATACCGGAATGACACCCGGGGTGTAAAGTGAGTTCAGAGTCGTCCCGCCAGTCCTCCGATCCTCAAGTTAGAAGTTCCGGTGATCACCCTCAGTACTCTTCCCGGCGATACGTGCTAGGACGGTTACCGCCAGTGCGAGTGTGGTCACTGTCGGTGGAAGCACGGTATGGCTTCCTCTGTTTGGCAATCTACTCTCTCCGCTGACCAATTCAGTTCTCGATGCCATGACACTACCCCCGCAGGATCTTCCCGATCTCGATCAGTCCAGGGTTCTTGTCGGCGACCTGGTCCAGGAAATCAGTGGCCATCTCGTGCCGCTGTTGATGGATGTCCCGTTGCGAATGATCAGTCGTATGGCGCGGATCCTGTCCACCTTCGCGATGGGCTCGGCGACCTATGAGACCAGAGCCTGCTCGATCTCCTTGACGAGATCGCTCTTGTCTTTGGCACCGTTGATGATCGCCAACGCCTTCGCGATGCGATCTCGGTCAGAGGTGGCGCTGGGACCGCCAACGAAGGCCATGATCGCCTTCTCCTGGGCCTCCTCCCCGATGTGGGTGTAGTGCTTGGCCACGATGTCCGAGTTGGCGCCGACAATCGAGATGACGACAGCCTCCGGTACTCCCGCCTCCGCGCAGTGAGAGACAAAGCTGTGTCGCAGGGAATGGAACCCATGGACCGTAACCCGCTTGTCGCGTCCAGCGGCTTTGACCGAAGGCTCCAGCCCAATCCACTTGATCACCCTCAGCACGTCGATGTTCACCAGGTTGTTGCCGGTGTTCTTCCCTTTACCATCTACCTGATTGTACCGCTCTGCGACGTTCGGGCAAACGAAGTGGTTCCGCTTCCATGCCTGGGCTTCCTGTAGGACGTGAAGCAGCTTCTCGGCAAGTGGAATGGTGACCTCTCGGCCAGTCTTGAACTGCTTCACCCAGATCCGCCGCCGGTCTAGGTCCACCCGGTCCCAGGTTAGCATGACGCAGTCCTTGAGCCGCTGCCCGGTGAACATACCGAGGTGGTAGATCAGCCGGATCTCGGGCTTGTTCATGACCTTACGCTGGGGGTCGTCAAGCGCGTTGAGTAGCTCCTCCTCCTCCTCGCGGGAGAACGATGCCCGCTGGGGAACAGCGTTCTGCTCTTCCCGTGGCCTCCTGAGCAGCGACTTCGATGTGAACGGGTTCTCAGCTTCGCGGTAGTCCTGCAGGACACCAAAGACCTTCCTGAGCCGCCGGATCTTGCGGTTGTGCGTGTCGACCGCAATGCTCTGTGCACGCATGTGCTCAGCGAACTTCTCGGCATGCACTATAGAGACTTCCGCCACTCCCATGGCGTTTCCGCTGATAGCCTCTATGAACTCGTCAAACGTGGCCCGGTAGGACTCCTGTTCGCTCACGGTCGCGGGGGTCGCCCGCTCAGGGTGGCGCTCGTAGACACTCCACGCGTCCTTCAGCTCCAGCGTTCTCCGGCGGGACGTGAGCCCCCTAGCGTGGCTCACGTGAGCTGAGATCACCTCCTGAGCCGTGGCCTTGACGATGGGGACCATGTCCCTGGCCTTGGCGAGGGCCACCTTGAGGTTCTTCGTCTTCAGGCTGACGGCCTTCCTCTGGCCGTTGACCTGGTATCTGAAGTAGTACCAGTCGTCGCCGGGTTTCTGGTAGACAGTCCCGACATCGAGTTTGACGCGCTTCTGAGCCATGCCCACATCCTCCTGGCGGATGGAAGTATCGGATATGGCCAAGATAGCACGGGGCAAGGCAGGGGAAAGTTCGGAAACGGTACTTTATGGCACCTTTTCCGAAAAAACATAGGTAAATTGGTGGAGGCGCCGGGAGTCGAACCCGGGTCCTGGAGAGACCACACGGCGGCGTCTACATGCTTAGCGCGCACTTGCACTCTCGCCCGGACATCTAGGCGGCACGCGTGCCAATGTCCGGCCAAAGCGCCCTGTTTAGTTCTTGCCGCGCCACCCGGGTGCCCGGTCTTGCGGCCAGCCTGATGTCGTCGTTCTCAGCCCTTATCAGGCGTCAGGGTGAGAACGTCGCTGCCGTTAGGCTGCGAGTGCGAGCTCAGTGTTCGCAGTTACAAAGTTGACCGGTGATTAAGGAGGCCGACGGTCGTCCTCCGCATGCAACCGACGCTCAGCCTGACCAGTCGAGACCAAATCGCCCCCATAGACCGGTAAGAAAGCGTCTACCATTACTACTATAGCGTGTGCACCGCGCATTCCCAGTCCGCCTCCAGGGCTGTTCCGTTTTCCCAACGACCATCGGTGTTGGTCACCGGCACGGTGA
>CAYTWV010000526.1:0-3400 GCA_964442235.1 uncultured Myxococcales bacterium
TGGTGGCTACCATCTTTGCTGCGGACACTCCGCTGGCCGTAACCGGCATCGTGGCCAAAGACGGCATATCGGGGAACTGGTTCTGGTGGTCCCTGGCGCTCTCCCATTTGCTGGTCGTTTTTCTGGTGGCCCGCTTCTGGAGGCGCACCGAAGTGGTCACCGACGCCGAGGTGGTCGAGTTACGCTACGACGGCAAAGGAGCCGTCTGGCTCAGAGGCATCAAAGCGGCCTTCTTTGCTCTGTGTGTCAACTGCCTGATCATGGGTTGGGTCATCCGGGCCATGGGCAAGATTATGCACAGCTTTGTGGACTGGCAGCAGGTCTTGCCGTCGGTCTATACGCCGCTTCAGGCCCACTGGCCCCAGTCCTGGGCCATCACCGATGCGGGCGAGGGCCTCTCTACGTTGATCCTGGCGCTTGTGGCCTTGCTGTATGCCTCTTTGGGGGGCCTGCGCTCGGTGGTGATTACCGACCTGGTTCAGTTCATTCTGGCCATGGGCGGAGCCATTCTGCTAGCCGTATTTGCCGTGGACTATGTGGGCGGGGTTGGGCCCATGGTCGACCAGATCCACAGCCTGTACCCCGAGAAAGCCGTGGACATCCTGGCCTTCCTGCCCACCTCGTTGTCGGGCAGCGCCCTGTTTGCGTTTACGGTATTTGTTACTGTGCAGTGGTGGGCGCAGCACATGAGTGACGGCGGCGGCTATTTTGCCCAGCGAATCCTGGCCGCCAAAGACGAGGAACACGGCTACCGCGGCACCTTGCTGTTCACCGTGTTGCACTACCTTGTGCGGACCTGGCCCTGGGTTCTGGTAGGCCTGGTGGCACTGATTGTATTCCCGCTGGTCCCGCCCGCCGGCGTGGTTCCCGATGCCGAATACGCCCGTGTTCTGGGTGACCGCGAAGCTGCCTACCCGGTCCTAATCGGGCGCCTGCTTCCGGTGGGGCTGATGGGCGTGATGATTGCGTCTTTGATGGGGGCATTTATGTCCACCATCGATACTCATATCAACTGGGGTTCTTCGTATCTGGTGAATGACCTCTATCGCCGCTTCCTGCGCCCCAAGGCGTCGGGCAAGGAACTGATTCTGGCAGCGCAGGGGTCCAGTGTGCTGGTTCTGGTTGTGGCTGTGGCCGTGGCCACGCAGATACACTCCATACAAACCGCCTGGGAAGTCTTCACGGCCATGGGTGCGGGCCTGGGCCTGCCTCATCTGCTTCGGTGGGTTTGGAAGCGCCCCAGCGCCTGGTCCGAACTGGCCGGCTTGGGAAGCGCCACATTGACGACGGCGATGGTGTATTGGCTGGCGCCGGAGATGGACTATCCGGCCAAGTTGTTGTGGGTAGTGGGTGTCTCGACGGCGGCCTTTCTGGTTGCCACGTTCCTGTCCCCCAAGGTTCCGTCGGCCCACGTCGAGGCCTTTTTTGCCAAGGTTCGCCCTGCTGCGGGCCGTGCGCTGGGCAAGGTGCTGCTTCAGTGGTTGGCAGCATGTGTATTGATGGTGGTTTCGCTGTTTGCCCTGCACCAGTTGTTTGTGGGGCTTACCTGGTTAGGTGCCGTGCTGGCCTCGGGCTGCGCCGCAGCGTGGCTGTGGATGCTTCGGGGGAAGAAGTAGCGCTGGGAAAGTGGGCACAGAGGAAACAGAGGACAAAACCTGAGGGAGTGTGCGGGCTGCGTGGCCGTGGGCGAAGTGCTGCGAAGGACCGGGGCTGCTCTCGGGGATGTTCTACGGTGCGCAGGTCCGCTTACGGCAGGGGTTGAACCGCCTCACCAAATGGTCCTGGCCAGTACTACCACGACGATCCAAGCGATGCCGGCCAATGCTGAAAGAATCGCTAGGCCGGCCACGGCGAGGGGTATCTCGGGGCGTCGACAGAGGAGTCCGGCCAGGGAGGGGGCCACCCGAAGCAGCACGCCCGACACTCGACAACTCCATCGGGCCGGAGTCGAGCAGCGCGTACGCATGGTCTCGTGCCAGAGCGCCCTGAGGAATTCGAACAGCACCTGCAAGATGCCCCGTCCCACGGGCAGGGCGACCAACAGCAAGCCAATCAGAAAGGCCATGGTGAAAGTGCCCCAGAAGATGGCCAGGCCAAGCAACATGAAGCGAAGTGGGACTCGAGTACGAAACTCCGACAGGTTGCAGCAGGGCATCAGCAACCTCCCTCTGTAAGCAGAGGAACACAGACCTCCTCCATCTTCGCCCGCACGTAGGCCTCGGCCTTCTCCTCGTCCGAGGACCACCCAAAGAGAGGAACAGAAACGCCAAGCGCATAGGAGTGCAACAGAGTTCCAGCAAAGCATGAGTGCTGGTTCGTGTATACAAACACCTGACTCTTATAGTCCTTCTTCTTGGTGACCCCCAGCTCAAAGAGCCGATGGTCTGTCCGCCGGACGTCGTAGACCGGCGTGGAGTGCCGCATCCCGAATCGATGGTAAAGTTCTGCGTAAATGGCCAGAACCCGAGGCATCTGCTCGGGGAAGAGTTCGGACATCTCGATATTGGAGCCGTCCGCTACGTATCGAATATTGTGTTCCATGTTGTACTGGATTGTACGGGTGTGCATGGCCAGCTTGCAGGCCCCGCAGCACATCGGGAAGGCATAGGTGCCCCACCTGCGCAGGTCCGCCGCCAGACGACGGAAGAAGAGCCGATCGAAGACCGGGTTGAGGTCGATGAACTCGTGGGTGAAGCGATGGTGGCCATGGGCCTGGCGCAGCAACTCCAACGACTTGAGGCACTTCTCCTCAAAACGCATGATTCGGTGGCGATAGGTCACCAGATGCACAACCGAATGCTTCTCGGCCAGCAACGACGCAGTGAGGTTGGAATCCGAACCGCCCGAGAAGAGCACGGTGACCGGTTGTTTGCGGAGTTCTTCCAGGTCTTCCATGCCGCTACCCCGCATAGTGCTTCAGAATGTCGGGCAGCATGCGGCAGCATCGGGCCACTTCGTCCACGGTGTTGTGGTAGCCGAATGATAGCCGGATGGATGCCGGAAGCTGGTAGGTGTGGTAGGTGTGGTGGGCGCACATCTTGCCCACCCGGACGCTTGTGTTGGCTGCGTTGTCCAGAATCTCCGCCACGCGCCTCATGTCTGCGCCGTCGATATAGAAGTTACGGATATGGGACGAAGCCGCAGGGTCCGAGGGTCCGATGAAGCGAACCCCTGGCAGCGTCGAGAGCAGCTCGGTGGCAGTGGCATTCAGGGTGACGAAGTGCGAGGCAGCATCGGCAGCGGAAATGGCGCTCAGGAACCGGGTGGTGGCATCCACCGCCGCCATGGAAGCGTAATTCTGCAGGCCGAATTCGAATCTGGGGGCACCGGCGGTGTACTGCGTGGTGGCGTCGTAGTGGTCGTCCACCGTTCCGCCTCCTGCCAGTGTCGGGTTCAACCG
>CAYTWV010000527.1:0-3381 GCA_964442235.1 uncultured Myxococcales bacterium
GTCGCAGGTCGTCCACAGAAGGAGCCGTTCCGCACACCCACCCCAGCGTATGGGCCAGGGCCAGGTCCACGTTCTCGGTGTGGCCGACCAGGTTCACGTCAGCCTCATCCCGAATCGTTCCGACGCCCGAGCCCAGACTAAGCGATGCAACCGGCCAGTGTGCCGTCACGTCGCCCAAATCCCTGGGCTGGGTGTGCCGGATCAACGAGGGCGCCACGTTTAATGCCTGCTGCTCCAAGAGGTCGGCCAGTTCCCGCATTTCGGTCAATTCGTGGCCTCGAAGTCGGCGGGCCATGCTTTCCAGTGTTCTGGCGTTGACGGTCATTCCCAGTTGCCCCAGGGTCGCCAGCGGAAGCACGTAGCGGGCATCTTCCCGGGCGGCCGTTTCCAGGGTTTGTTTGACGGCCTTGGTGACATGTCCCGGCACCGAGGCCAATTGGTTCTCCAGCAGAGCCGTGTGCAATTCCTGATAGGCTTCGAAGAGTGCGTCAAACCGCGTCATGAATGCCGCTTGAACTTCTGGACTCTGGTTCACTTCGGCAGGAACGTGATAGGCGGAATCCATCAGCACGTACCGCTGCGACCGCTCGGTGAACGAGGCCAACCGGGAGCGTTCCAGTTCTTCGATGGCCAGTCGAGAGAGACCCTCGATATCGAAGTTGAACACGGCATGTTCTGCAATGGAGCTGTGGCCCATCTCAAAGACGATGCGCTGGTTGGAGCGTCGGGCAGCATCCACATCCTGGCGTGCCGCGGTGCGAAGTTCCTGAACCGATTCAGGGCTGCGAGAGATTCGGGCATAGGCAGCGGCGATGGGTTCGGGCGAAAGCAGGGTCCTGTCCTGAATCCAAGCCCTCAGCGGCTCAAGCTCCACATTGGTACCCACTAGACTGACCTTCATGCACGCCCCCGATGTGATGGCCGCAATCGAACCACATCCGCCCCCAAAGGGCAATGCCCAAGCGGACTCAGCCCAACAGTATCTTTCGCCATTCCGGCCGTTCCACGGCCTTGGCAATGAACCCGGGCAGGCGCGAAGGACGACTAAGGGCCCTGGCAAAGTGCTTCAGCAGGTTGAACACTTCGGGACCATACGGATACCACCAAAGGCGCCGACGCAACCGGGGCACGTTGTCCACGTTGATGTGTTGGGCGAAAAGAAACTCCCTGAAGCCCAACACCGAGTGGGACGCTCCCATCCCACTCTCCTTCATGCCGTGCCAGGGGGTCTCGACCAGTGCGAAGGTATAGGCATGGTCGTTGACCGTGACCGTTCCCGCGTCAATTCGACGTGCTATCGCGTCGGCGCGAACCTTGTTTCGGGACCAGACGCTGGCGGTCAACCCATACGGAGAATCGTTGGCCAGCCGAATCGCCTCTTCGTCCGAATCTACTGGCATCACAGGAAGCAAGGGCCCGAAGGTCTCTTCCCGCATCACACTCATCCCGTGGTGCACATTGACCAGGATTGTGGGTTCATAAAAGAACCCCGAAGCCTCTTGCGGACGTTTGCCGCCCAGCAGAATACGGGCACCCTGCTCCACGGCCTGAGCCACCTGCTGTTCCACCACCTGGCGCTGAGCGTCGTTGATCAACGGGCCCACGTCGTAGTCGTCCAGCGGGGGAACGCCCAGGCGCAGTTTTGCCCCCTCCTTGGTCAACTTGCAGACGAATTCGTCATAGACCGACCGCATGACATAGACCCTCTCGACCGACGCACAAATCTGACCGCAGTTGGCGAAGGCTCCCCAAAGAGCCCCCTTTACCGCCAGTTCCATGTCAGCGTCTTCCAGCACAATCATGGGGTCCTTGCCGCCCAACTCTTGGACCGTGGGGATCAGGTTCTGGGCACACTCCTTCTGAATCCATTTCCCGATTTCGGTGCTTCCCGTAAAGACCACTTTTCGAATGGGGGCTTTGCACAGCGAATTCCCCACCGTGCGGCCCGAAGCAAGGACCAGGTTGAAGACATCGGGCGGCAGCTTGCCCCCTTCCAGGATGCAGCGTTCGATCATGCGTCCGATAAATGGAACCTCGGAAGCCGGCTTGAAGACCACGGTGTTGCCCGTCATCAGCGCAAACAGAATGCCGCTCATGGGAATCGAGAAGGGGAAATTCCAGGGCGTAATCACGGCCACCACACCCAGCGGCCGATAGACCAGACGGCTGCTTTTGATGCCCCTGAAGATGTGCATGGGAATGGGCTCGTCCTCCAGAAGCGACTTCAGCCTCGGAGCAAAATAGTTACATATCTCGATGACCGGCAGGATATCGGCGGACATGGCCTCCGAGAGAGGCTTGCCCTGCTCTTCGTGAATCACCTGGGCGATTTCGTCCATGTGTTCAAGGATGAAGTCGCGTACGCCGTAAAGCATGGCCTTACGTTGGTCCACCGAAACCTGGGACCAGTCTGCGAAGGCAAGATCGGCAGCGGCCACCCGTTGGCTTACTTCATTGGCCGAGAGTAACTCCACTTCCCCCAAGGGCAACCCGGTCCGGGGATTCAAGGAGACCAACTTCTGTCTGGCATTTTCCATATTCTTAATCCCTCTGTTACACCCATTACGACCCAGAGATTGGCAATCATTGGACGGACAGGCAAGGTCCCGGGGCGGGTTGCCTGAGAGGCTAGTAGCATTCGGAGCCGGGTGCCATGGTGCTTTTCGGGGGCCTGGGTGTGTCTGTGCCACGACCGTCAGGGAGTGGGCGCACTCGAGTGATGCTCTGCGGCGTCGGCGAGCCTATGGGGGACTAGAACCTGCCGTTTAGCCTCCTTCGAGGTCCAATTGACGGCGGGTCGACGGGTGGCGAAGCGGTTTGCAGCACGGCCTGCAACGTTTGTCTCCTTGAATTGGACCGCCGTCGTGGTATTGTCGTGCGCCTGTCGCACATGTGCCCCGGGAGGCCCTAAGCATGAAGAGACATTGGGTAGTCATTTCCTTGATTGTGGCTGTGGTGCTTGGCTTTGGTGCGGGTGTGCTGGTCCGCTGGCCGACGGGTTCTGTGGGCGGCGGTTCGGGCGAGGGCGTGAACCCCATGAGCCCCAAGCGTGGTGCGGACAAGCCGCTGGTGGTGATTCACGAGATTTCCGACTTTCAGTGTCCCTATTGCTCCAAGGGTGCCTTGGACGTGCTGCACGCCGTAGAGCAGAAATATGCCGGCAAGGTAGCCGTGGTGTTCCACAACAATCCCTTGCCCATGCACAACATGGCTCTGCCGGCGGCCAAGGCAGCTTTGGCAGCGGGGCTTCAGGGGAAGTTCTGGGAGATGCACGATTGGCTGTTCAAGAATCAAAAGGGCCTGAGTGAAGAGCGAATCCAAGGTGCTGCCCGAAGTCTGGGACTGAACATGGACCGTTTTGCCTGGGACATGGACGACCCT
>CAYTWV010000528.1:0-3380 GCA_964442235.1 uncultured Myxococcales bacterium
ACATAGGCCTTCTTTCAATTCTTCTTCTTCCCGGCGGTCCGGCCGACGCGCTTGATCTTGCCACGCACGACGACGGTCCTGACGGATTCTACGGAGACTTGGAAGATAGCTTCGACAGCCTGCCTAACTTCGATCTTGTTGGCATCGGGGTGCACTTCAAACGTGTACACGCTCTTGCCTTCTCGCATGGCATCAGCCTTTTCGCTGATGACAGGTCGAATTACGACTTGGTAAAGGCTCTTCATTGGGCCAACCTCCCCTCGATGGCAGCAACGGCCGCCCGAGTCAGGACCAGGTGGTCATGCTTGAGCACGGCTTCGACGTTCAGGCCCATAGGCTCCAGAACGGCGACGCGCGGGATGTTGCGGCCAGATCGGATCAGGGCGGTGTTGCCGGCGTCAACCAGCAAAACGCTCTGCATGCCGAATCGGCGCAGCAAACCGGCCACGTGACGCGTCTTGGCTTCGGGCAACTCAATACGGTCCACAACGATGATGTGTTTTTCTTCGTTGCGACGGGAGAGTGCCGAAATCAAGGCAGCGCGACGCACCTTTTTCGGAAGTGTGTAAGAGAAGTTACGGGGATGCGGTCCAAACACGGTACCACCACCACGCAGCACGGGAGACTTAATGTCGCCGCGCCGGGCACGACCAGTGCCTTTCTGGCGGAACAGCTTTCGCGTGGATCCGGAGATTTCCGAGCGGCCGCGGGTGCAGGCGGTTCCGGCGCGACGCCGAGCCTGCTGCCATTTGACCACTTCCCAGAACAGATGCTCTTTCACAGGGGCTGAAAAGATCTCGTCCGGGAGGTCGATTTCCCCGACTCGCTCGTTGAGCATGTTGAATACGTCTACTTTCGCCATGACTCTCTCCCTAGGACTTGATCTCGACGTCCACGCCTGCGGACAAATCGAGTTTCATGAGGGCGTCCAGCGTCTGCTGCGTGGGGTCCAGGATGTCGAGGAGACGCTTGTGCGTCCGGATCTCGAACTGCTCACGAGACTTCTTGTCCACGTGCGGGGACCGCAGGACGGTAAACCGGCTGATGCGGGTGGGCAGGGGCACAGGGCCCGCTAGGCGTGCGCCCGTTTTGCGCACGATGTCCACGATTTCTGCCACGGACTGGTCCAGGACCTTATAGTCGTAGGCTTTGAGACGAATGCGAATCTTATCCATCGCCACTCCTCAACTGACCGCTCGTCGGGGCATTGAGCCAGATCTTTTTCGGCTCGCTGTGAGGCAATTGCCTCCAGCATCAACCCCTTATTCGGCTTTCAAAGAGGCCCCTTAATGGGACCGTCCGGCTTCTACCACCGGTAGTGAGCAAACGCCTTGTTGGCTTCGGCCATGCGGTGCGTATCGTCCCGCTTCTTGACCGTGGCACCGCGACCGGCAGCCGCATCCACCAACTCGTTCGCCAGCTTCTCCATCATGCTCTTCTCGCCCCGCCCACGCGAGGTGTTGATGAGCCAGCGCATCGCCAGAGCCAACGCTCGGTCGCTGCGCACTTCCACGGGCACCTGGTACGTCGCACCACCGACTCGGCGGGACTTGACTTCCAGATGCGGGCGGCTGTTGTTCAAGGCAGAGCGGAAAATCGAGATCGGGTCTTGCTTGGTGATGCCTTCGACTCGGTCCATGGCATCATAGAAGATCCGCTCGGCCACACTGCGCTTGCCGGCCTTCATCAGCTTGCTGACGAACTTGGCCACCTGGAGATCCCCGAACTTCGGATCCGGGTCAACTCTCCTGGGTTCTACTGACTTCCTTCTGGGCATGGGAATCTCCTCAGACTACTTCGACTTCGCTGCAGCCTTGCCACGCTGGGTCCCGTACTTGGAGCGGCTCTTCTTCCGGTTGGCCACGCCAGCGGAATCCAGACGCCCACGGATGATGTGATAACGCACACCCGGAAGGTCCTTCACACGACCGCCTCGGATGAGGACCAAGCTGTGCTCCTGAAGGTTGTGACCTTCACCGGGAATGTAGGCCGTCACTTCGAGACCGTTGGACAAACGAACACGAGCCACTTTCCGCAACGCGGAATTCGGCTTCTTCGGGGTCGTCGTGTACACTCGGGTGCAAACGCCACGGCGCTGGGGGCAGCTCTGAAGGGCGGGCGCTTTGGTCTTGCGCACGACCTTTTCTCTGCCTTTACGAACGAGTTGATTAATGGTCGGCATCTTTGCCTCTCTCTCACCGAAAATTGCTCAATTTCAGGCGCCACACTTGGCAAGCGCCGGAGTATAGCCATCGGCAGTTAGGTGTCAAGGAAAACTTTTGGGGCCAAGAAGTTCATGACAGGGGGTGCCTATTCATCGTCCTGGGCCACATCGCCCAGCACGCGCATACGCATCGACCGATAGGCCGGGAAGCCCGTGCCGCTGGGAATCAGCCTTCCCATCACCACGTTCTCCTTTAGGCCTCGCAGCCAGTCCACCTTGCCTTCTACGGCCGCTTCAGCCAGTACCTTGGTCGTCTCCTGGAACGATGAGGCCGACAGGAAGGAGCCTGTAGAGAGAGCAGCCTTGGTTACACCAAGCAAGATCGGCTCACCCGTGGCAGGGCGCTTACCCTGGCGAATGATGCGATCGTTTTCCTCTTCGAACATCCATTTTTCGACCTGTTCGTCGGTCAGGAATCGCGTGTCCCCGGAGTTGGTAATCCGGATCCAACGCAGCATCTGGCGGACGATCACCTCGATGTGTTTGTCATGGATGCGCACGCCCTGCAGACGGTAAACCTGCTGCACTTCGTCCACAAGGTACTTGGAGAGTTCCTTTTCGCCCAAAACCCGAAGGATATCGTGCGGATCGGAAGCACCATCCATCAAGGCCTCGCCGGCCTTCACGTAGTCGCCTTCGTGCACCACGACGTATTTGCCCTTGGGAATGGTGTACTCTTTCTTCGCACCCAGATCTGGAGTGACCAGGATCTTGCGCTTTCCCTTCAATCCCTTGGTGAACGAAACGCGGCCATCGATCTCGGAGATCTCAGCACGTTCCTTGGGACGTCGGGCTTCAAAGAGTTCTTCCACGCGGGGCAGACCGCCGGTGATGTCCTTGGCTTTGGTGGTCTCTCGGGGAATCTTGGCCAGTTCGTCGCCGGCCTGCACCGTGGTGCCTTCCATGGCGACGATATTGGCGCCCACAGGCAGCAGATAGCGGGCCGCCATCGTGGTGCCGGGGATGTTCAACGTCTTACGCGTGTCCGCAGCATCCTTGATCGAGATGCGGGGACGGGCTTCCGGATCTTTGGGCTCGATGATGACTTTACGAGCCAGACCGGTCACTTCGTCGAGCTGTTCGGTCATGGTGACGCCTTCGATGATGTCACCGAACTTCACCACACCGGGAACTTCTGCCAGGAAGGGGATGGACC
>CAYTWV010000529.1:0-3380 GCA_964442235.1 uncultured Myxococcales bacterium
CTTTCAAACCTTAGGGTGATGGTCCTGGACGACCACGAGACCAGCCGAAGAGTGCTTGGCGCACTGCTGGAACAATGGGGATGCATTCACCAGGAAGAAGCGTCGCTGGACGAGGCGTTGATCTGCCTCCGAGATGCCAATGACCGCTATCTGCCCTTTGACGTGGCCATCGTGGATGCCTCGGGAGACTTCTCTGCTGCCGAACGTGTGGCGACGTGGGTTCGGGATGCAGGTCTTACCTCCAAGACCCGACTGGTGCTGATGACGGCGCTGGGGCGCAGGGGCGATGTCGGCCGGTTGAAGCAGTTGGGCTATTCCGGCTATGTCACCAAGCCAGTCAAACGGGGACAACTGCACGAGGTCCTGAATCTGGTCGCCCACGGCTCTTTCCTGGCCGGTCAGTCCGAACTGGTGACCCGCTATACGGTCCAGGAAGTGGGCAGACAACGGCTTAAGGTTCTTGTAGTGGATGATGGTGAGATTAACCGACATATTGCCATGAGCATGTTGGAGAGTCTTGGATGGCGCGCTGATTGTGCCGAAGATGCCGACCAGGCTTTTGCGGCACTGGCAAGGGAACGGTATGAGCTGGTGTTAATGGACGTACAGATGCCCGGTATGGACGGGCGAACGGCCACGCGGCTCATTCGGGAAGGGCGTTACGGCGTCAAAGATCCCATGGTACCCATCATTGCGGTCACCGCTCACGCCGGGCACGACGAAGAGCAGGCTTGCCTGGCCGCCGGCATGGACGAGTATCGGACCAAACCCATGGAGATGCGCCGCCTGGCGAAAGTGCTCTCCCGCTGGCACGAAGTCCTGCGTACCGAAGCTCGGGCTGGAGCCGATTTTGAGGATACGGCCGAATTGACTCCCGCTGAAGGTCCCAAAGTATTTGACCGAGCGGCGCTACTGGAGCGGCTGGGCGGCGACGACAGTGCGCTGGATGGCATCGTGGCACTCTTCACCAACACGACGCCGTCCACCCTGGAGAAGATCGCTATGGGCCTGGAACAAGGCAATATGACCGTCGTGGCACGTATGGCCCACCAGTTGAAGGGCTCGGCTGGAAACTGCGGGGCCATGGCCATGCATAAGGTCTGCCATCACGTAGAAAAGTGGGCCATTCAAAATGACCCGGAAAGGGCCGCCAGGGCCATGGAACGCCTGACGCAGGCCTTTGCCACCTTCCAGGACGAAACCTCCCCCTCTTAACGCGCCCGTTCATCCTTGACGCAATGCCCGTAACACGTACAATGGCGCACGGGTTTAGTGTGTCCAGTCGACACGGGAGCGGAATCATGAGAAAGGGCATCTGGCTTTTGGCGATGGGTAGTCTGTTGGTTCTTGGGGCGTGCTCCAACTCGTCCGGAACCGAGGACGCTGTGGTGACTCCGGACGTGGTGGATAACGACACCGGCGCCGATGTGCAGCCCGATGTTGCTGCCGACGTTCCGGTCGAAGACCTGACGGATGTCTCTTCGGACGTTCCCCAGCCGCTGGATGTTGTGGATACCGTTCAGCCGGACGTGCAGGATACGGCTCAGCCCGATACCCAGGACGTGCCTGACCTGGCCGACACCACTCCCGATGTCGAGGATGTGACCGACGTCGAAGAGACCACCGACACCGTCGAGCCCCCTCCCGCTTTCTTTGATTCCGCCGAATTGGGCGTCAAGATCGTGGGCCCTTCGGCTACCGGTGCGGCTCAGTCGTTGGGCAGCATGATCCAAGTGGCGGGCTTGGTAGCGGGCAATCCCGACTCTATCGAGTGGGCCACTGGCGAGGGTCAGACCGGCTATGCTCAGGGCACTCCTTTCTGGCTGTCCACGCCCATCATCCTGAAGAACGGCGACAACCTGATCACCGTCACGGTCAAGAAGGGCGAAGACGTCGCCACGGACCGTATTGTGGTCACGTACAATCCCGGCTTCCTGTACGGCTCTGAACTTCAACTGCGCCCCGGCGTTGTGTTTGCGGGTTCGACCTCTTCGGTCATCTTCCGCATCGACATGTCGCTTTATCCGAATTTTGAACCCAGCACGTTGAAGCTGGGCGAGACCACCGCCGACGGCGCCTGGATCACGGACATTCATGCCATGGTCGACAACGGCCAGGTCGGTTCCAGCGGCGACGAAGTGGCTTCCGACGGCATCTATAGCTGGAAGAAGAGCTACACCCCCACGGAAGCCGGGCCCATCTGCTTCCGCGTCAAGGCTGTGGTCAAGGCCGGATACCAGCAGTACACCGCCTATTCTCCCGTACAGTGCCTGGAAGTAGTCCCCCGAATTACTCAGCAGACCTGCACCGATACCAAGACCGTGCTTACCGCTGCCAAGGCAGCCTACGACGCTGCCGCTGCCGACCCCGTGGCCGCCCGCCAGGCCGCCCTGGACGTCTTGACGGCCAGCCCCCTGGTTGTGGAAAGCGGCGTGGCCGAAGACGGCGCTGGCATTTGGGTACTTTTCAGCACCGGTTTCCTGGGTGCCCTGGACCTGAATGTTGCCGGCCAGCGTGGCGGCACCCTGCTGGCCACTGCCCAACCCCCCGTAATCGACTATGCGGCGCTGGATCCTCAGCTTCGTGACATGGAAGCCATCCAGCAGGATGTCGCAGACCTGATTGCACCGGTGATTCCCGCTCAGACCGAAGTGAAGACTGCCTCCAAACGCACCATGGAGTTGGCTCCGTTCAACGCCGAATTCGGTGGCAAGGATGAAGCCATTGATATTCACAGCACCCTGTCCGGCTCGGTTTGCCCTGCTTATTCCGTGGAAGGCCCCTTCAAGGGCACCACGGCCTCGCTGGCCAAGTTCCGAATCATGAGCGACTTCGGTATCGTGACCATCACCAGCCACGGCGACAGCCTCTTTAAGTCCCTCTCTGCCGAAGCCCGTGCGCCTTATTCCTGGACCGGCCAGGCCAGCCAGGAAATCATCTGGACCGGCGAAGAGGTCAACTGCTCGAACTTCGTACAGACCAGCCCCACCTGCTCCGGCCCCACCTCGTGCCCCGCAGGAAGCGAGTGCATCATCACCGAAGCCCAAGCGACCAGCACCACGTTGTCGGGTGTTTGTGTGGACTACAAACAAGTGGACCTGCTGATGGGCCGTGTGGTCATGGGCCCCAGCAATTTCGCCATCCTTCCCTCTTTCGTGAAGAAGTATCGTGGCGAAGGTTACCCGAACAGCCTGGTCTATCTGGGGACTTGCCGATCCTTGTGGAATGCCTCGATGGCCATGGAGTTCTACGGCGCTGGCGCCCGTGCCGTCATGGGCTATACCGGTTACGTCAGCTCTGATTTTGCCTTCGAGCAGGGCTCTGCCGTGGTCAAGGCCATGGTCCAGGGCGTACGTAAGCGTTTCAAGGTTGACTTTGGC
>CAYTWV010000530.1:0-3371 GCA_964442235.1 uncultured Myxococcales bacterium
GAAGAGCACCAGCGACGTCAAGATGGGGAAGAGCAGTGATGCCTTGTTGCGGCCCAGGAAAATCATCACAGTACCGACCGCAGCCAGGAGCACACCCAGCCCCAACAAAAGGGTCGGCAGGCCGCCGGAGAGGACGTAGGAGCGGATCCCCTCGGGAAGGGTCGCCATCATCCAACCGCCCATAAGCAATTCCAATCCCATGCCAAGCACAGCAGCCTTCAGCGCCACCCCATAGTTGTGGCGCCCCTCTTCCTCTTTGCCACGTTTCATCAGGATGGCGGCCCGGAACATGATGGCCACACCGGCAACGGCGAAACCCGGCACCAAAATCAGCAGCCACCTAGGCCATAGAGTCGCTTCGGCCAGGTTCAGGTTATGGCCTCCAGGAGACTTCTGATACATCTCCAGCCACTTCTCTGGTGAGAACGAAAGGGTGATGTTATTCACATAGAAGAATCCAACCAGTAACATGGCCAGCGCTGCCAGGGCCGAGAAGACCAGCACCTTGGGCTTGCCCGGGTCCTTGGTCAACTTCTGGTGGTAGAAGACGCCATACAGGAAGACCACCAGCGGAATAACCAGAATCCAGTGGAACCCAATCAGAATGGAGGAGGTGTAGAACATCTGGCCGTAAAGGACCTGGACGAACAGCAGCGGAGGAATGCCAAGCGTGATCAGGTACGAGACGCTTAACGGCAACACGCCGCCCAGATACTTCGCCAGTCCCTCGTCATGTTGTCGTTTGGCCAGGCGCAGGAACAGGTAAATGAAGATACTGCCGATGGCCAGATTCATGGCCAGAAAGTGCAGCGTCAACGTGAAGTACGACAGAATCTGCAGCAGAATGGGCGGCAGCGGATAGCCCAGGGGATCCGGTGAGGGCAAGGGTGAGGTTACCGCAGCGGTCACTCCGTGAATGGTGCTGAAAATGGGGGTGAAATTCATTTCGTCACCTCCGCCGCGGCCACAGGGGTCGCCGAGGGGGCACAAATCATGCCCTGCAGTTCGGGAATGGGGCTTTTGGCCTTGGCCAGCACTTCACGGGCCACTTCGCAAGGCTGCGTTTTATCCCCTCGAAGCGAAAGCAGATAAGCTACCAATGACACCTTATCTACGGGGTCCCCGTGGAAGGGCGGCATCACCTTCATGTCCTGCATGGTCGCCAGCCAGTTGAACCCGGATTCGGGGGTCCATGTCTTGGTACGATACACCACCGAACGGTAGCCGTCTCGGGTGTGGCAGGCCGAACACTGCAGCCGGAACACCTGCTCGCCATGCGATAGGGTGCCGGGAAGTGTCCCCATGGCCCACTTCGCACGATCAAGATAGGAACCATGCAGAATTTCAGGCTTGGCAGCATCTTCGGTCCACAAGCCGTTGGAGTAGAGTACTCCGTGAATCACGTAAGGCTTACGCCCCATTTCCCGGAAGAACTCAGCCCCCATGATTCCAAACTGAGCGACCAGAAGAAGTGCCACAGCCGCAGTCATCGTTGCTGCCTTGGGTGTGGCCGCAAAAACCAGTGACCCCAGAACCAGCAACGCACCCGCAATACCCGCCAGCACGGCCATTCGCGTCAATGCGGAGAGTGTCCCACCAACCACGCCCACCTTGCCACCGGCCAGAATGGCTACCGTGGCGTCGGGAAGGGTCGTGAAATACCAGTACAGACATATGGGGGCCAGCAGGGCCGCCGGAATCACCCATTTTGCACTGAAGTGGATGATTTTGGTCTTCAGACCGATGTCGTCAATCTTGGCTGCGACAAGGAAGCCTGCAAGGCCAGCCACAAGGAACATGACCAGGGTGCGAATCAGCAACGAGGGGAAATAGCCGGGGTTCAGGAAACCCGCCAGCACGTCCTTGTTCTGAATCGTCCAGTCCCCGGGGGTCAGCATAAACGTCAAGATACCGTTGATGACCACTAGCGAGCCCCAGGCGATCACGAAGTAGGCACCTGCCAGAAACGCCTGCATCTTCGGAGAGTTCTTACGGTAGCCGTAAAAATAGAGGTACAAAAGGGTCAACTCGCCCAGGAAGAAGACCCACTCTACGGCCCAGGCAAACACAAACTGGTGGATCAATAGGCTGGTCGCCTCGGCGTTGGCCAATTGAATTGAAAACCAGATGCCCACGCCGGTAGTCGCCCCTATCACCGTGGTGTAAACCAGGAAGAACGTTGCATATTTGTGCAGCCACTCCCGGATGCGCCCCCCGTCGGGCTGTCTGCTGGCCCATATCTCGGCGACCACCAGGAAGGCTCCGCCACCCACGGCAATATGCGCGATGAGCACATGGATGATGGCAACAATGGCCACCACCAGTCCTGAACCCAATCCCGCTACATCCCAAACCGGATAATTCATCGCATTTCCCTCTTAACGTAGGGTGCAAAATTCGTCTTTTCGCCCTAGGAAACCTGTCCCCAGATGGTCAAGACCACCAGGGCCAGAAGCAGCACAACGCCCACGGTCTCTACGGTCTTTCCCCGACGATCCGTCGGAATCGCTTTGTCCAGGAAGGGCACGGCCACAAAGAGCATCGGAATAAGCCCCATCAGGGCCATCGCCAGGTACTCCAGATTTCCGGGGAACAGTTTCAGCGCCTGATACTGCGACAGGAAATACCATTCGGGTTTGATACCCAACGGTGCTGCCGCAAAGGGATCCGCTTCAGGTTCCAGCGTCCTGGGCCAAATGGCCGCCAGGGCGATTACCAGGGCAAAAACCGCCAGCCAGACCGGAAATTCTGCGGCAAAGTAGTCAAAAAAGAACTTCTTGTACTTCTTCTTCTCGGGGGGCAGAGCGGCGAACGAGTCGGGCTCGCTCATTCCCTGAATCTGCACGAACAACAGATGAATCCCCACCAGCCCCAGCACCAGCAGAGGCAGCACGACCACGTGCAACACATAGAAGCGCCCGATGGTGTCCGTGGTGACCGTTGGGCCCCCACGCATCAGGTTCGCCAGCCAGGGACCCACAAAAGGAGCTTTCTCCATTTCGGTGATGCCCACGTTGGTCGCAAAAAAGGACAAGTCGTCAAAGGGCAGCAGATAGCCCGAGAAACCGAAGGCCATGGTCAGCCCCAACAGGACCAGACCTACCAGCCAGGTCGCCTCTCGTGGGCGGCGATACGCCTTCATGAAGAAGGTCGAGAACATATGCAGGAATAACGTCAGGACCATCAGATTCGCAGACCAGTGGTGAACGCTGCGAATCAGGTTTCCGTAAGGCACTTCCATGACGATGCGCTGAACCGACTGCCATGGCTGGCTGGGGCGGTAGTACACCATCAACAGAATGCCGGTCAGAATCTGGATGACCAGGAAAAAGAGGGCAATTCCGCCCATCATGTACCAGGCAGAGTGTTTG
>CAYTWV010000531.1:0-2450 GCA_964442235.1 uncultured Myxococcales bacterium
ATTGCCACCGCTGCCGAAGGGGCATTGGCCAATTGCGAGATTCGAGGCAATGGGGCTTACGGCGCCGAGGCGGCGGGAACTCTTGGGGTGGAAGGCACCCGGTTTGATGGGAATGTCGCCGGGGAAGTGTTGGAAAACGCCGAACGCAAGGTGGGGGTTGACCCACTGGAGGAACCGGCTTTGTGCGGGGCAGAATAGGGAAAGATGGCGAGGATCATTTGTTTCAAGTGCAGGAAGATGGTGCCGGCGGAGTTTCGGGTCTGCCCTCAGTGCGGGATTGCGCCCACCGAGATTGCAGAGTCCGAATGGAAGGAGTTGGAGGCCGAGCGTGCGTTTCTTCTGGCCCGAGGGCTTGAGTTCACGGACTTTCGTGCGCCTCGGTTCATGGGAATACCGGGATGGTGGTTGGAGCGGCTGGGGCAGGTGACTCCGTTTGTGGATGCGTCGGAATTGGGTTCCCACGAATTGGGCTGGGAACCGGATGAGTTGATCGAGTGTGTGAAGACGAGTGATGGGGCGAAGCGAGCTGAAGCAGCGGTGCGTTTGGGGGTGCTGGGGCACGAATCACCCGACAGTTTGATTGCCGTCGCCATGGGCTTGAAAGAGCCCGTGGGCACGTTCAGGCGTTCGATTTACTGGGCGGTGGCCGAATTGGGCAATCCGGCGTTGTTGCGTCCCTTGATGCTGCTGACTCGAAGGGAACATGACAGCGAATGCTGGTCGTGGCTGCGACTGGCGCTGATGAGGGTATGTGATCGTCAGTTGGACAGGTCATCCCGGCCTCAGGGCAGTTCGGGCACGGAAGGAGACTGGGCCGCTTCGGTGGGGCTAGCGCCGGCGAACCGTCACATTTCCGCCGAGGCGCTGTTGGCTCGTGCGGTTAGAGCAAGGCTTCGAGGCCGGATGTTGGCTGCGCTGGGATACTCGACCCAGGCGTGGGAGAAGAGCCAAGGCACTCTTGGAGAGGCCTTGTTGGAACGGAGTCAGGTGTTTCTGTTAATGGGCAAGCCCATTTTTGCCTTGGATGACTTTCTGTTGGCTCCTCGGCATCCGGATCGGCGCGAGGATGCCTTCGAGCGGCATCGTTTTGGCCTTCTGGAGGTCTGCCGAACGCTGGAAGCCACGTGCGAAAGCCAGGGGCTGCATGGGATGGCAAGTCTGTTTGCCCTGCGTCTTCGAATCCTGGAGACGGCCTGAGGGGGTATTGTTCGCCCCTGCCGAGTTGAGTTGAGTTGATTCGAGTCGTGCCCAAATCAAATCAAACCAAACGCCCCCTACCCTGCCCGACGGGTCCTAGACCTTAACTGGCAAACGGGAACGGATGAAGTGGCGCGCCGAAGAGACGGTGGGACGGTCGCCGGGACTTTGATCTACGGCAGGTCGGGAGGGAATCCATCGGAAATGATGGCGGACGTGGAACGTGCCCGAACATCGGGCGAAGCTCTCTTGAAGGAGTGACGGAGCGGAGGTTTGGGAGGGCACAAGTTGCAGTTGCAGGCAGGCGTCCTGCAGAAGCTGAGTTGTGGAAACGGGGGCAACTGTCGGTAGACATGGCGGAGCACTGAGTATGAGGCCATCACTTCTGACAAAGGTGCCGCCAGTTTCCAGATGTGTTGAGGCTGGGAAGACGACATTGGCTTTTTGGGCCGTCTCGGTCATGAAAGTACCTTGAACGACCAGGAACTGTAGAGTTCGAAGTGCGTGTGCCAGCGAGGGATGGACCAGTGGATCTTCTCGAACAATCCAAGCCCCCTTTATTTCCTGCCGGTTGAGGGTTTCTACTAGGGAAATGTACTCTTCACGAGTGGAAGGCAGCAATCCGGCGATTTTCAGGCCCAGGAGATTGGCGCCGCTTTGTGTAAAGAGGAGGCCACTGCCGGGCGATGCAGGGCGCACCAGTTCCAGAAGTTGGGCCATCAGAACGGGACAGTCAGGGCTACGCTCGTGAATGTTGTCGATGGGATAGACAACCACGATAGGGCCGCTGGCGGACTGAATCTGCTCCAGCGCTTGTCTTAGCAGGGCTTCGGGTATCCCGGTATCCGACTCGACTCTACGCTGAGTACAATCGGCCAGGCTTTGGCGTACCACCGCCTGTTCGGCGGACGGGGCCAGTTCGGTCATCCCCAGGAGTTCTTTCACCAGCCATCCCAAGACCAGTGAGTGACTTCCGGGATGGACCTGGAGATGGGTTTGCGCCAGCCATCGAATGGGACTGGAGGAAGAGACCAAAGAGAGGATCTGTGCACCATTGCGGATGGCTCGTCGCAATCGGGCGCCGGCAACGGGGTTTCTGGCTGTGGGGTCCTCGCCCACCACAATGATCAGCGAGGCCGCTTCGAGTTCTCGATATGTCGCAGTGGAGCCTGTGGCCCCATAGGTGGCATCCAGGCCATACACTTCGGCGTCATCTGCGACTGCCGAGAGACTGCATGTGTTGGCGTTCATGC
>CAYTWV010000531.1:2499-3371 GCA_964442235.1 uncultured Myxococcales bacterium
AATCGGGCCCGCCGGCGACAAGCAGGGACTTTGCTCCATGGGTTTCGGCTACCCCTTTTAGTCCAGCAGCGGCTGCTGCCAGAGCTTCGGCATAAGAGCAGGGGACCAGGGTGGACCCTTTGCGGATATAGGGGGTTCTGATGCGTTCCGGGCCCATATATATTTCGTTTCCGAATCGACCCAAGCCGCATAAGTGCAGGCGTTTTCCATTCTGGCCACGCTCGGTTCTGAACGAGGTTCCGAAGCTGTTACGGCCGACTTTCATGGTGCAGAGTTCGCCGCAGAGGGTGCAAACACTGTCGTGAATCGTGTCCGGGAGGTCGTAGCGCGCACGTTCTTTAAATGAGAGTGCACCCGTGGGGCACGCCTCGACGCAGTTGCCGCACGAGACGCAGTCTGTCTGAGCCAAGGGACGTCCCAGAGTGGGTGAGATGACGGTATCAAAGCCACGGTTGACCAGGCCCAGGGCGGCGACGCCCAGGATGTCACCACAAGTACGAACACAGCGAGTGCATAAGATACACTTGTTGGGATCCATGGTTATGTAGGGGTGGGCTCGGTCAACGGGGTGGAATCGGGTTTGGCCCGTGATGGAGCTTTGCAGCCCATAACGCTCACATAGAGCTCGAAGTTCACAGGAACTGCTGGCAGCACAGCCGCATGAAAGGCAGCGTCCGGCTTCCTCGGCGGTTTGGTGGTCTTCGAGGGTCAATTCCACTTCGTCGAAGGAGTGTTGACGTTCCTCCAACTCGAGGGTCGGTTGGTGATGGCGTTTGAAGGCTGCTGCGGGGGCCAGTTCGGCCTTGCGAATCTCGCCAAAATTCTCTCGGCAAGCGGAGAAGCGCTCCACGACTGAATCGACACGGCCCACC
>CAYTWV010000532.1:0-3370 GCA_964442235.1 uncultured Myxococcales bacterium
AGGTGATTCAGGCCCACCCAATCCAGACGAATGGTCTCGGCGGGCACCTTCATGTGGGCCGCAACTTCCATTTGGAACTCTTTGGGTACATTGCAGAGTCCGACACAACGGGGGTTGCCGAAGCGGCAGATGGCCTCGGTCACAATGCCCGATGGATTGGTGAAGTTAATGATCCACGCGTTGGGCTCCAGGGTTCGGATGCGCCTGGCCATTTCAAGAACCACGGGGATGGTGCGCAACGCCTTGGCAAAGCCACCTGCCCCGGTGGTCTCCTGGCCGATCATGCCTCGACTGGTGCCCATGAGGATATCATCATGGCGAGCCTGCTGGCCGCCCACACGGATCTGGAACAGGACAAACGAGGCTCCCTTGACGGCTTCGTCAAAGGAAAGGGCCACCTTGATGTCCAGCTTGGAGCCCATATGACGCACCATTCTTTGAGAGAATGAGGCGACGGGGGATTGGCGCTGCACATCGATATCGAACAGGTGAACTTCGGTCACCCCGCCCTCTTTCTCCCAAAGGGCCAACCCTTCCATGAGTTCCGGGGTATAGGTGCTTCCTCCACCGATGACTGCTATTTTCATGTATCCTCCAGCGCACTGACTTCGAGCCGATGAATCGGGACAACGCTGCCTGGGCGGGACCCCGCCGAGCTAGACGTTGCCTCGAACCAGCGCTACGGTATCCAGGTCTTCAAACTGCTCCACGATAGCATCCAACTGGCGGTAGGCGGGCGAGTGGGCGACGTCTTTCCAGTTGGGTCCAATGGCCACATCGAGGGCATATCGGGCGGCCCCCAGCACGGGTCTTGCCGTCAGAACCACGGAATAGGCTTGCGGGTACTCTGCCTGGAGCACCTTCAGGAGCGGGTCCAGCATGTAGGGAGAACGCCCCTTTTGCAGCACACTTCCCCCCAACACCAAGGGAAACTGCTGTGCGGGGGCAAAGAGTTTGCGGGCGACAGCCAGCGCTGCCGTGCCCAGTTCCTCGCCAGCCCACCGCAGGATCTGAATCGCCGCACGGTCCTGCATGGCCGCAGCCTGAAACACGATGGGGGCCAGGTAGCCAGGGTGGTATTCGGCGGCGTTGGGGCTGTCAAACAGCATCAAGTCGACCAGATCGGTCAATTGCTCCAGGTTCAGTGCCCCTGCGATCATCTCCACAAGACGAGTGGGCTCTTCTCGTCCATCGAGAGAGCGGAAGGCCCGTCGCACCGCTTCCGTCCCGATATCCGACGCACTGCCCAAATCCCCGAAGTCGGGCCCCAGTCCATTGACCCGGAAACGCCGACCGTCGGTCGATTCGCCCATGGCATTGGTGCCCGTTCCCGAGATGGCCGTAACCCCCACCCCGTCGTCGGTACCGGCACGTAGCACCAGATAGGCATCATTAACCAGTACCCTGGGGATTCCCGGAAGGATGCCATCGAAGGCAGCCACGATACGGCCTTCGTCCTTGGGTCGGTCAAGGCCGGCGATGCCCAGGCCCGCGCCCGCAATCTGTGGCCGATCGGCCCCCAGGTCGGCACAGCACTGGCCAATCAGGTCATTCCAGACGCGTGTAGCTGCCACGATTCCCACGCCCTGATAATTGCTGGGGTCTCCCCATCGTCTGGAGACGCGCCCGTCGGGGAGCGAGATGAGGGTACATTCGGTTTTGGTGCCGCCGGCATCAATGCCGAGCAGCAGCCTACGGCCGCCGCTGGTTCCAGTCACAACGAGCTCCTATTTACGAAAGCACTAGCCGAGCTGAAAGAGATTACTACAGGTCTTTCATCATCTTCTTGGCATACTGCCTGGCATCCTCAGTTTCCCAATCTTTATCCTTGGGCGCCTTCGAGCCAGTGATACATTCCTCGTAGGTCTTCTTGGCATCTGCCTTCCGGCCGACTTTGGCGTAGGCAGCGGCAAGCTCCAGCAGGATTTCAGGGTCTTTAGGCATAAGGGTGTTAGCCTTTTCAAGCAGTTCCAGGGCCTTCTTGGTGTCGCCCCAAGAGATCACGCCGGGCAAATCGCGATACAGAACCCCCAGCATCATGTAGCCTTCACCTCGGTTGGGCTTGTCCTTGATCATCTTTTCCAGGAAGCCTTTAACCTCGGCAGCTTGCTTCAAAGCGGCATTGATACCCTCTGCCTCTTTGGATTTGAACATGGTCATGGCCCACCAGTAGCGGCCTTCATAATCCGTCTTATCTTTTTCGAGAATTCGTTTTGCGCAATCTACGCCTTTGAGCGCAATCAGCTTCTTCTCTTTGGCCGGCACCCGGTGCGCCGCGTAGTAGGAGGTCATGGCACAAAAGACCGAGGCCTCTTTGTCTGCCGGATACTTGGCGGCCAGTTCCTGGGCCATCTGTGCGGCCTGTTTATGCTTCGCCAGATCGGCCCTTTCCCGATACACTTTGCGAAGGGCCTCCCACTCGGCAGCAGGGGCGCTTTGGGCCAGTGCGGCAGCAGGGAACATCAAGAACAGAAGCAGGGAAACGGCGATTCCTTTCATGGCAACCCTCAGAGATTCAATTGAGAAAGGATGGTACCCCACCCGGGGAAGGCCTTCAAGGACGATTCGGGTTTGGGGAAATTCGTTCTACTTCTGTGCTGTCCAGGTTAGACTGCTTGGCGACGGATTTTCAGAGAGTGTGTTGGGTTGACGATGAGCGAAGGCCCGGGAAGGGTCGGGTTGAAATCCCGGGTCAATCAGGGAGGTGGGTTCGATGAGGCAAAACAGGTTGCAGGCCGGTTTTCTGGCAGTGACTGTCGTGATTTGGTTTTCTTTGGCCGGCTGTGGGGGGGGCGAGAGCGGAGACGACTGTGCGGCAAAGTGTGAGGGCAAGTGCGGATTGGTGGGCGGGTGCGAGTGCGGGGCCTGTGACACATGCCAGGGCGATCTTTGTGAATCGGATGCTCGCTGTTTGCCGCGCTGCGTCGGAAGGGTTTGTGGAGATGACGGGTGCGGAGGAAGCTGCGGCGAGTGCAGTGACGGGTGTGGGGCGGAGTGTGGAGCTTGCGAAGAGGGATTTGTATGCGGAGAGCTGGGGATTTGTGAGGTGCCCTGCATCCCGCAATGCGACGGATACGAGTGTGGGGACGACGGCTGTGGGGACGTATGCGGGGAGTGCCCCGAGGGGCTGCCCTACTGCCAGAAGGGCATCTGCAAGGTTGCGTGTGAGCCGCTGTGTGATGGGCGGGAATGCGGGGACGACGACTGTGCGGGAAGTTGCGGCCAGTGTGACGCAGGATTCCAATGTGACTTGGCGGGCGTTTGCCAGTGTTCCGGGTGTGGGGACAAGAAATGTGGCCCGGACGGCTGCGGCGGCACATGCGGGACGTGTCCGGGCGACAACGAACTGTGCGTGGATAAAAAATATATC
>CAYTWV010000533.1:0-3370 GCA_964442235.1 uncultured Myxococcales bacterium
CGGGAGCACCTTGGGGGGCGCCCGGCTTGGGAGGAAGTTTTTCGGCGACTATTAGCAGATTGGAGCCGCCACGCGGGTCGGTCAGTTCCAGGCGCTGCACGTCCTCTTTGGCGAAGTCAAAGAGGCGTTTGTCGCGCAGTTCATCCAGTGTCAAGTCGAAGGGAGAGCGGAGGTCCTTGCCCTTCATGCGGAAGACGGTGTCGCCATCGGGTTTCATGACCAGGGTATCGGGCTGGGCGCCTTCGGTATCGGGCTTGTCGACGGTGCCGACAAAGAGGTCGTAAATGGGGGCATCGTCTTTGTAGAGGGTGACCCGGATTCTCTGGGCTTCATCCAGGCCATACTTGGACAAGTCTCCGGAGGCCTGAGTTGCGAAGGAGGAGGAGACCTCTTCTTCGAAGCAGCGCATCATGGTGGTGACTTTGTAGCTGTCGGCCTGAGCGGAGAGGGGGGCGGTAATTTTCCAGGTATTCTCACCCTCTTTGGTCATGGAGACGGTCACGCCGGCGCGAGTGAAATCGATGTGCGTGGCGGGTCCGACGGGGTCCAGGGTATTTGGCTTGCGGTTTTCCAGGCCCAGAGCGTCTTCGGGGCGCGGTTTGTCCGTGGCAAGCGAGGGAAGGGTCAGGGAGGACTTGGGTGGGGCTTCGGGAGTTCGCATGAGGAAGAATGCGGCGATGCCCAGTCCAACGGCGAAGAGTGCAGCAGCGAGAGTAGTCCACTTCATGGATGCTCCTCCAAGGTTTGAGGGGTGACGAGTCTAGGGTGCCGGGGTCGGTTTTGGGGCATTGGCAGCGAGGGCCGCCACGCGTTTACGACGAGAGCGGGTGCGAAGCATCCAGCCCAGTCCGGCCAATAGCAGGAACGCCAGGGGCAGTCCGCCGATGGCGGCGATTTCCACGGTAGTTTTTGTGGATTCTTCAAGGGAGTCAAGGGGTCGGAATGCGATGTTTTTGGCTCGAATTTCGGCCAGGGCGGTACGCTGGGCGGCCCAGTCAAAGAAGTTGAAGAGGGCGGGGAAGGTTTCCGGATAGACCCTGGAGAGTTGGCGAAGGCGAGTCACGAAGTTCATGAATCGGCCGATGAGGGTATGGATATCGCCACCCTGGATGGAGGCCATGTCCACGCCCTGGAAGATGGATTCGATGGAGACGGGGGGCAGGCCCAGGGTGCTTCCCACGACCAGAATACGGCCGTTGCCGGAGGCGGCGTGGGGGAATTTAAGTGGGGGAGTTGCGCCTTCGGCTTCGGGGGCGGGAGGCGAAGGGATCTTGGTTTCATCGAAGGCGCTTTTGAAGGTGCCGGTGACCAGAACGGCCAGGGTATGGGGGCCGTTGGGTTGCATGGAAGCGACCTGCTCCTTGAGTTCAGGAGGCAGGACCTTCAGTGCTGGGGCAGCGGGTGTGGCCGGGGCATCGGCGGTGGCTTCTTCGCCTGGGGCGAGCAGATCGGGCGTTGGGAAGGCGATGGCGTCGGCGGAGGACTGGATCAGGTTTGAGACCTGAACGTCCTGGCCCTCGACGGGGGTAACGGTGATCGAGGAGGCGAAGGGCAGGGTCAATTTGTGGAAGCCAGAGACGGCGACGTTGGCGCGGTCGAAGTCTTTGGCGACGGGAAGCAGGCCGTAGGGAAGCGGGGCCATGCCCCCCACCTGTCGTCCGTCGTTCATGGTGGCGGTGTCGAAGGTAGTGACTTGGTTACTGTTCTTGTCGTCAACGATGAGGTCGGAGTTGACGGTGATACCGTATTTGGAGAGCAGGTCATTGATGTTCGAGGGGGTTTTTGCGACGGCGTTGTATTTTCCAACAACACTGGCGCCTTGTCCTATGGCCATGAAGAGCTGAATGGCCTGCATGCCTGCCTTTTCAAGGTCAGCTTGAGCGAAGCCCTGCAAAGAGACATTGTAGTTTTCGGCGAAGATCATGAGGGTGCCGCCGCGCATCAGGTACTGGTCCAGTTCGTAGCGTTCCCGGTCAGACAGAGAGGATTTGGGTCCGATCAGGACTACGGCGGAGTAGGTTTCGGGGATGGGTTTTCCGGCGTCGAGCTTTTCGAGGGCGAAGTTGTGTTCGCGGCCCAGGACCATACCTGCGCTGCTTTGGAATCGGTTGACGATGTCCTGGATCTGCAAGGCAATGTTAAAGAGGTGTTGCTGAATCTGGTTCTGGCCGCCCATGAGTTGGGCCATCTTGGGGTCCAGAGGCAGCTTTTCGGAATTGAAGGGGCAGAATTCGCCATGTCCACAGACGACGCCAATACGACGTTCGCCGGCGGAGCCCTCGAGTTCCTTCTTGAGGTTAGCGATGTCGTCCTTGACGGCCTTAAGCTGTCCTTTGAGGTCGGTGAACTGCTGGGGGTTTGCCTTGGGGTCAACGACCACGGATTGCAGGGTGGTGGCCAGAGCTACATAGGCGGCGACGCCTCCAATCTGCCCTTCGGTTGCGTTGCCGCTAAGGATGGCATCAAAGCGTTTGTTCAAGCCGCCAAGCGAGTTTTTGTACTGGGTAAGCAGGCCCACGATGGGATCGCAGCGCAGCTTGATGTCGTCCAGGCTTTTGGCCATGGCGACGATCTCGTCCTGAACGCTGGTGATGGGGGCCAGCAGACCTTGGATGCCGAACTGTTCGTCTTTGGTGGCTTCTTCGACCTTCTCGAAGCGATGCATTTCTTTGTCACAGACCTGGATGGCTTTGTCCAGTTCGTCGGAGGCAAGGCGGAAACGCTCGATTTCCGAGTCGTGGCGAATGCGGTCGTGGATGCGGGTGATTCGGCGCGTGAGTTCGTACTCGAACAGGCCGGGCTGGATGGCTTTGGGCAGCACTTCCTGAACCTTGCCCGCGTTGAGGGTCAAGCCCAGCACCTGGCGCCGGATGGAGAGTTTCCCGTCTTTGACTTTGGCGGAGGCTTCTTCGGAGACCAGGGGGGCCAGATCGTAGTTTTCGATGACGGTGTCCACTTCGTCGTCGGTGACGTGCTCCACGACAATACGCAGGCGCCCATCAGACACGGCTCGGTACTCTTCGAGTTTGTCGAGCAGCTTCTGGTCGACGTTGCGCAAGTCGACGTTTTGTCCCGGGCCTTCCTGGATGGTTTCGGGCAATTGGTCCGAGATATAGACCGTGGCGACCAGTTCATCGAGTTGGGTTTCATCAAAGAGTGCCTGAACGGCCTTTTGGGATTCAGGGGAGAGCGAATTGACATGCTGGGTGGTCAAGTCGTGCCTGCTGGAAAGGACCGAGGAGAGCAGGATCACGGCGATCAGGCCAGCGACCAGTGCAACAAGAAGGACCAGATTATTGGTCATTCTGGAGGCTTTGGAAGAGGAGTTTTGTACGGTTTTATCGCTCATGGATTCACCTCTACTTCCAGC
>CAYTWV010000534.1:0-3360 GCA_964442235.1 uncultured Myxococcales bacterium
AACCACAATGAACTCACCGCCAGGCAGCGCTGCAATGGCGGGCTGGGATTGCACACCCTCGGTCAACGTGGGCGCAGCAAACGACGGACCTTGTGCTGCCCAATCCAGGTTCAAACGTCGAACCACCACGTCGTCGCCCTCTTCCCAGGCCACCCACGCCTGAGTATCCGACAATGCGGCCGCCGGCGAAGAAGCCTTGACCCCCGGTGAATCACTGACCGGGAAGAAGCCTGACCAGGCAGTGCCCATGGGGCCAAACGAACGCCCCTGGACGGTCCACGTGCCCAGCGGGTCATACATGGAGCCGTTCCAGAACAGCTCGAAGCCCTCTCCCACGGCCAGCGTTTCGGGGTTTGTGGGCCCCAGGATCTTCCCGGTCCAGGCGTTAAACAGGTTCCCCACCGTGTCCCCGTTCCAGTCAAAGACCCAGCCGTACACCGATGTATAAATGCCCTCGGGCAGGCTCCCGCCACCTTCGGTGATCAGGTGTTCCCACGTGACCACAAACCCGCCGCCGGACAGCCCCGTGATTCGGGGCCCATAGGCCTTGGCGTTAAGCGTGTCGATGACCGAAAAATCTGCAACGGCCTCACCCTGAGGGATATACTGGCGCTTCCGGATTTCGTACTTCCCGGTTCCCGGTTCCCGGCGTTCCCAGACCACCACAAAGTTCCCGTTGGTCACCGGCGCAGCATCAATTTCCTGCTGGTCGCCCGTCCCCGAAGAGACCTCGGTCTGCCCGGTTTCCCAGGAGCCATCCGCTTTCAGAATGCGGAAGTAGACCCGGTTTCGGTCGTCGTTGATATCCGACCAGACCACCACAATAGAGCCATTGCTAAGTTGAATCAGCCTGGGACGCTCCACGGTTCCCTTGATGGCCGAATGGACCGTCAAGATCTCACCCACGGGCCATCCGTCAGCCGAAAATTTTCGCAGAAGCAGCGACGCACCAGCCGCCCCGCGCCAAACGATCCAATATCCACCTGTGGCCAGCGCCACCACATCGGCAGCACTGCCCCCAACCTGGCCTTCGCCCTCCACGGTGAACTCGGTGATCTGGCCTTCGAAGCAGCCATCCCCAGGCAGTTCGTTGCCATCGATACAATCCAAACCCGGGTCCAGGCATCCGCCCAGGAAACACTTGGAATCGATGGGGCACGTCCCGCAATTGCCGCCGCAGGTATCATCGCCACATACTTTGCCCTCACATTTGGGGTGGCAGATGCACTGCCCACTTTCACAGTAATAGTTCGGTTTGCCCGAGCAGGCGGCCCCTTCGTTGGTGGGTTCGAATACACATCCCGTTCCGGGGACACAAGAGCCCGTTTCACAGGTGTTGGCCGAGGTGCACTCCACGGGCTCCCCAACACAAATCATGGCGTCGGCATCGGTGAAACACGAGTCCAACATCGTGCAGACGTCCAGATCGTCGCACACGCCCCCTTCGTCCTTCCAGCCCACTACACACGGGTCCGAGCCTTTGGGGGCGTCTTCGTTGCAGATGGACTGTTTGCACGTCTCTTTTGTGATGCAAACCTTGGCCTTGTTGCCAAAACAGATTCCCTGGCTGTCGCAGGTGTCCTCTTCGGTGCACGGGTTATCGTCGTCGCAGGGAATGCCGATGAACTGCTCCCACTGCGGAACACACTCTCCGGTTTCGGGCTCACATACTGCGGTTCGACAGACCGAAGGGTCGTCGGCACAATCCTTCGGAGACCCCGACGTACACTGGCCGTCCTGACACGAGTCATTCACGGTACAGCCGTCGCCATCGTCACATTCAACCGTCTTATCGGCATTTTCGTGAGCGCACCCGACCATGGGGTCGCAGGTGTCCACGGTGCAGGGATTGTTGTCCTCACAGGCCATTCCCAAATCGCCCAGACACTCGCCCGACTCCCGACACGTGTCGTCGCTGGTGCAGATGTTCTGGTCGTCACAGGTCCGGCCCGTTCGAGGGGTCAACACACACTTCCCCTGGACACAGTCCTTGGTGGTGCATGGGTTGCCGTCATCACAATCCTGCCAGAAGACACAGGTCCCGGCGGTTGTGTCTTGGGTCACGTCCTCGGTCCCCACGGGGTCACTTCCGCTGCACGCTGCCAGCGCCACCAGGGCCACCACCGGAAGCAGGCAAACATATTGGGAGATTCGCTTCATGCCTTGACTCCACACCAGTTCAAACCCCGCCAGCATACCGCCTTTTGTGGTGTTCGCAACGGCCTACTGCGCCAAAGGCTATTGAGCGACGTGACCCGAGGCCACGGTGAAGCCAAACCAGCGCTGGACACTGTCGATGTACAGCTCGATGGCCGACCCCCACGGGATGCTGGAATCGAACTGGGACAAGTTCACCGAGGGCAGCGGCAAGGCGCCCAAAACCTGCCCGGCATACTGCTCCAAAACCCCGGCCACCAACTGGTCCTTGATCAACGCAACCAGGTCCTCTTCCTGCCCTTCGAAGGCCTTGGGAAGTGAGGTGAATTCCACCTCGAATTTCCGAATTCCACCCAGCGTGACCGAAAGAGAGCGACCGTCCCATCCCGAGTCGATAGAGCCTTCCACTTCGATGCTGGCAAACAACGTGGCGGTCATGGGGAAAGTGAACATCTCGAATTCGGCATCGATCCGCAAATCCCCCAATTGCAGTAACAATTCTGAACTGGCATTACACGAGGAAATAATGGGAGGCAACATAGGCTTCAAGTGCAGAATCAGGTTCTCAATCCCAAACCCCGAGAGGTCCGCTCCCAGTTGGGCCTGGGTCAAGTTCATGTGAAGAGCCCCGCCATAATACATAGCAAAGGCCACTTCGTTCACCAGATCGTCGTGGAGCCCCACTTCGATGCCGCCTTCACCCGGGAAAGAAAACCACTCGCTCTTGCCACATCCGTCTCGGCCCAGCGAATCATCCACGCCCCCGGAAATCTTCTTGGTAGCCCGGATGGACGAATCCATCGAGACGCTGCATCCGTAAGGTTCGCAGTCGATTTCGGACGGTTTTGAAGCTACCGTCAGGGGCACGGCAGGCGTGATTCCGCCGAATGAAGGGACCGTGAAGGTCTGGTTCAGGCTCAACATCGAGACCGAATCCTGAATCAGCCCGGGCAGCATCTGCCCCATCTGGGTTTCGAACTCGTCCTCCAACATCGTGGCCAGGTCGTCGTTAAAGAACTCGATGATCCAATTGACCAGGAAGCCCCAAACGCCATCCAGATTCACATCCAGCCCCACAACCTCTACACTCAGGCCGTACATATTTGCCACTACTTTGCCGGCGGAGTTCACCGAGAGGTCCAGCGAGGCATCCACCAGCAACCCATCAGCCGTGGCACTGCCTTCGAAGTCCGGGCAGGCCCA
>CAYTWV010000535.1:0-3353 GCA_964442235.1 uncultured Myxococcales bacterium
GCCCGATGCCGGGGGGCGGGCCCATGCGGCCCCAGTAAGGGCCGCATGGGCCGCGGTCGCTCTTAGCGTAGCGCTTCGGAGAGAGATCGGCCAGCGAGCCTACTTCGCCAAGGCTTCGTAGGCCAAGGCGCCCGCTGGGCAAGGCGGCCTGCCGGGCGAAAGCGGAGGCGTGCTTGGCACGCTGAGCATTTCGGCCAAGGGCCCCTTCGGCAAGCTCAGGGCAGGCAACGCAGCCCAGAGGGATGATCGCTGGCCGAGATGCCCACGTTTAGCGTTTGCTGCGCTCCAGGATGATCTTCTCCTGCACGCCCATGGGCACGGCGGCGTAGGACTGGAATTCCATGGCGAAGGCGGCTCGGCCGCTGCTCATGGTTCGCAACGGGGTCGAGTAGCCAAACAATTCGGCCAGCGGCACGGTGCCGTTGATCTTCTGGCTTCCCTTACGGAACCGCCGCATGGAGGTTACCTTGCCTCGGCGGGAACCCAGGTCGCCCACGATTTCCCCGATATATTCGTCGGGGGTGGCGATTTCGACCTTCATAATCGGTTCCAGGATTCGGGGCTTGCTGTCCCGAAACGCCTTCTTGAACGCCTGCGCAGCCGCCGTTCGGAACGCCATATCCGAGCTGTCCACGGTGTGGGCGCTGCCATCCAGCAAGATGGCCTTCACGCCCACAACGGGATACCCCGCTAGAACGCCCGACGCCAGTGCCTCTTCGATGCCTTTGCGCACGGCAGGAACGTACTCCAGCGGCACGTTTCCGCCCTGGACTTTGGATTCGAACACGTAGCGTTCGGAGCACGGCTCGAACTGCATGACGACATGGGCATACTGCCCGTGGCCGCCGGTCTGTTTCACGTGTTTGTACTCTGCGGCAGCGGGCTGGCCCATGGATTCCCGGTAGGAGACCGACGGGACGCCGACGGTGCACTCGACACCGAAGTCGGTTCGCAGACGATCGACCAGAATTTCCAAGTGAAGTTCGCCCATACCGCCCAGGACAAAACCTTTGGATTCTTCGTCCAGGCCCACCGTGAATGAGGGGTCTTCCATGGCCAGTTTGGCCAGAGAGCGAGCGAGTTTCTCGCCCTCTTTCTGGTTGGCCACGTTGACGCCGATGCTGATGACGGTTTCGGGAACCGTGATGGATTCCAGCAAAATGGGCTGCTCACGGGCGCAGAGGGTATTTCCCGTCGTGGTGTTTTTCAGACCCACCAGGGCCACGATGTCGCCGGCCTCGGCAGAGGTGATGTCCAGGCGTTCACGGGCCTTGATGCGAAGGATTCGGCCAATCCGTTCCCGAGTCAGGGTGGAGGAGTTCCAGACCCAATCCCCCGTGGAGACTTTGCCGGAGTAGATGCGCACGAAGGTCTGCTGGCCCACGTAAGGGTCGTGGATGATCTTGAAGGCCAGGGCAGCGAAGGGCTCGGTGGAACTGGGCTGTCGAACCAGGGGTCCCTCGGTGGGGGCATATTCCGGTGCGTCGTATTCGGCGTAAGCAGCGTATTCGGCGGCTTCTGCGGCAGAGGCTTGCGCGGCGGCAACGGCCTCGGGGCTATCGTCCACTTCGGGGGCAGCGGGTTCCGGTACGTCGGCGGGGTTCAGTCTGGGGTCGGTACCGTAAACGGGACCCACATCCAGCGGAGAGGGCAGATAGTCCACAATCCCGTCCAGAAGCAACTGCACTCCGGCGTTTCGGAATGCGGCACCGGCCAGTACCGGCACCAGTGCGATGCGGCCAACGGCCACTCGAGTGGCTCTGCGAATCTGTTCGGCCGACGGGTCTTCCCCCTCAAGGTACTTCGCCATCATTTCGTCGTCGAACTCGGCCAGAGCTTCCACCAGCAGAGCCCGGCGGCGGGTGGTTTCCGGCATCACCTCTTCGGGAATGGGCATTTCACTGACTTCGAACCCTTCGTACCGGTACGCCTTCAGATCAACCAAGTCTACAACGCCTTTAAATACGTCATTGTCCATGATGGGGTGCTGGTAGGCCACCGCGTTGGCGTCCAGGGTCTCTCGCATGGCATCGATGGTGCCGTAGAAGTCGGCGCCGGGACGGTCCATCTTGTTGATGAAGGCGATACGGGGGACTCGGTGCAAGTCAGCCTGGCCCCATACCGTTTCGGACTGGGGCTCTACGCCGCCCACAGCACAAAACACGCCCACCATGCCATCCAGCACTCGCAGCGAGCGCTCAACTTCCAGCGTGAAGTCCACATGCCCGGGGGTGTCAATCAGGTTGATATGGTATTGGCGCCATGTGCAGGAGATGGCAGCAGAGGCGATGGTGATGCCGCGCTCCTGCTCTTGCTTCATGAAGTCCATGGTGGCTTTGCCGTCGTGCACTTCGCCCACTTTTCGGGTGACACCGGTCAAAAAGAGAATGCGCTCGGAGACTGTAGTTTTGCCCGCATCGATGTGCGCTGCGATGCCGATATTTCGAACGTGATTCATGCTGCGTACTAGTCCTTCGGTTCCTGGGAGCAGGCCAACCCACCCTGGGGCCGCTGCCCTAAATTGAGCCGGCATATTGGGCTTATGGGTCTCTGCACGCAAGCAGATTCGCCCTTGGAGGCAGACAGGCCCGGCCCAAATCGACGTCCCAAGGCCCCCTTTAGGACTCGTTTGGCCCCCTGTTTGGCCCCCCCGGTTTCGCACGAGGTTCGGCGACCATACTTCGCCAAGGTTTCGTAGGGCAGGCCGGCAACCCTACTTCGCCAAGGCTTCGTAGGGCAGGCCGGCAACGGCAACGAGGGAGCAGATGCACCCGGGCTAACGGCCACGGAGGCCAAAAGAATTCAGGCCCAAGGATTCTGGGGTGGCGAGTTTTACGACACATGTGCACCGTGTGCTTGTGTTGGGGGACAAAACAGGCCACTTTGGAGTGGCACGGCTTGTGCAGAAAGCTGACGACGAAGAAGAGTGTGCGGTCCCTCGTTTTCCAGGAGGAAGTCATGCGGAATGTGGGTCTTGCCAGTGGGCATTTGGGTCGGGGTGGATTTCCTGGAGTCGGCCTTGGGGCCATGGTTTTCCTGGTAGCATTGGCGGTTGCGTGCTCGGGCGAAACTGCGGTGGAGGTCGTGGATACTCAATCGCAAGTGGATTCGGTCCCAGACTTGACCGCCGCGGAGACTGTGGCCGATATCGGGTTGGATTTGGTTGTGCCCGATGGCCAGGTCATTCCCGATGGCCAGGTTATTGAGGATATTCAAGATACCTATCTGCCGATGGCCAACTGCTGCTGGACGCAAGAGGATTGTGTTCCCTATCTGACCTGTGTTGGCGAGACATCGACCAAGCAGGGCCGGTGCCTGCCGACGCCCCCCGCAGGTGAGTGTTATGGGGATGA
>CAYTWV010000536.1:0-1467 GCA_964442235.1 uncultured Myxococcales bacterium
GGCGCGCCGATTGATGCCATGCGGGTAGGCGAAGCCTATGGGGGACTAATCAGGAGGATGCTGGATTGGGCAACGTGTTGGGGCGAATGACGTCGGCCCTACTCACTCAGACCAATGGTCCGGGCGGATCATCGGGAGTGCGAGTGTTTGCCGTCCCGCTCCAAGGCCTGCTGGGCTGCCCGCACGATGCGCTCCATCACGCCGATGTCCTTGCAGGTACCGCTATAGCTGAGATTGTAGGGACCGACGGTAGAGAACGCTTGCCCAGGCATATGGACTGAGGTCACGACAAGGTCGAACACCCCAAACGAAGCCTCGACGGAGACCCAAAGCCCCCCCCCCGTCACCGTCGAACACAAGGCCGAGCATCCCGCTTGTTCGATCCAGGCTGCGACATCGGAGGGATCGGGTAAGTCTTGCGGGGGGGAAGGCGGAGTTGGGTCTGAGTCGTTGGGGGCCTGCCGTTCGGTTTCATGCGGGTGAAGGATAACTGCGGTAACCGGGTGTGGACCATCCCACATGAACTCAGTCTGCGTTCCAACGGCCTCGGAGAACCATGTGGTGACCAAATGGGGAAGATCGGCGCCCTCTGCCACAAGGCTGCCGATGGTTCTTACCATGTCTGGGCGCTGGCCAAGAATCCGCCGGAGAACTTCGTTCCCGGCACCATCGGCATCGTTGGCCAGATTGCACAAGGTGTTTAGGACATAAGAGATCCCGGCTGCGGTCAGCCAGTCGTTGGAGGAGAAAGAGGGCGTTTTGAACACATGGTACGGAGCACTCTCCAGGAAGGAGTAACCAGGGTCATCCCGAATCTGCTTTCGGAGCTGGGTCCCGCGCAAGGCAGATAGCGGATAGATAGTAAAGCCATAGATACCCATATCCAATAACCGCTGGATACCATTCATAAAGGATTCCAGTGTCTCTTCAGGAAGTGGATAGATCAACTCCACAACAAGTCGTTCACGGACAACAGATGGGATGTTCTCAATGTTCGGCAGAAAGGGGATGGCCCAACTGCGGCCAACAGCCCTTAGGACCTTGGGCTGCAGACTCTGCACCCCAAGGTGAACCCGCTGAGCGCGGAAATCGGACACGATCCGTGGCAACAGGGGGTCGTCGACATGCCGGACATTTGCGAAGATCAGGGACCGGGCCTCCGGATGCTCTGCCAATAGTGCCACGATTTCGTCATATAGCTTGGGTGAGAATTCCAAGATCTCCGAGAGGTCCGAATCGGAGAAGAAGAGCCTGCGAATTCCCTGCGCCAGAGCAATGCGAAGTTCATCCAGGATCATGTTGTGGGGGTTGTTCGTTCCCGCTGGCCGACTCCACAAGCAGTAGGAACACCGGAAGGAGCAGCCCCTGGTCAGGGCAAAGTAGGCGGTATGGTTGGGGTACTGCTCTTGGACCGGCAAATCGGCCCTGACCGAGCGAGGTTCGATGAACCGACTCTCGAATGGGGCA
>CAYTWV010000536.1:1477-2578 GCA_964442235.1 uncultured Myxococcales bacterium
GGGGCATGCACGAACCCACTCGGGGTCCGATACGAGATGCTTGGAATTCCAGAAAGGTCTCTTGAACCGGAGAGGTACCTGTCCAAAATGTCTCTTAATGGAGCTTCGCCTTCACCCTCCACAGCGATATCGAATTCGGGACAATCCAACACGAACTGCTCGCGGTCGGAGACCTCGGGGCCGCCGGCAATCAGGGGCAGGTCGGGCCGGATACTTCGGAGTGCCTGAGCCAACCTGCGGGCACAGGCGATGTTCCAGACGTAAAGGCTGAAGCCAACTGCAATGGGCTCGCCAGACAGAATCTTTCGGAGAAGGTGCTCCTGATTGCGATCCATAATGTACACGCGAACGAATTCCGCAGGGAGGAATGGAACCACATCGACCTCCAGGCGGTCCCTTAGAGAGTCCACGGATTCGAGATACGCCTTCAATTGACTCGCGGCCATCCAGGAATACGGCCCACCCCGAAGCCCTTCGAACCTCAAATCCGCGACTGGGAACACAAACCTCGCTTTCATCTCGTCTCACCCCCCCCAGATACAGGCCCCTGGCCCTGGCTCAGACGCCAGACACCGTGTTGATTTTGGGGCAGTTTAGGGTCTCCGGGCTGGTGTGTCAATGCCGACAGACCGGTCAAACGGGTCAAAACGGGCTGGAGTTCAGAGGTCGTAACTGTTCCACGAGGTCTGCGGGCTCGGCCCTTTCCACCGGGATTCCGGTGGGTTCTAGTCTGGGCAAAGGGTTGGTGGTTCCCATTTTGAATAGCGTCCCTATAATAGCGCTGCGTAGGGGAGCACACCATGAACATCCTGGTCATTGATGGGAATCCTCGTTCAGAGGGCGTCTTCGAGGGGTACCTTGCCTCGGTCTCCAGTTCGCTGGAGCATCGTCGGCACCACGTGACGATTTTCCGAATGCGGGACAAGGTGATGGCGGATTGCCAGCGCTGTTATGGCTGTTGGGTCCGAACACCGGGGCAGTGCCTGCTGCCCGACGAGTCGGAGGAGTTGCGGCGACTCTTTGTGGAGAGCGACGTGGTCGTGATGGCGTCTCCGCTGGTGATGGGATACCCCTCGGCGCTGTTGCAGCGCGGCATTGATC
>CAYTWV010000536.1:2588-3347 GCA_964442235.1 uncultured Myxococcales bacterium
CTGCTTCTGCCCTATTGGCAGTTTTCGGAGCACGGGATGAAACATGAGGGGCGATACGAACAGTTGCCGGACCTGGGGCTTCTGCTTGAAGCTGAAGCGGATGTGGATTCCGAGGACTTGTCCATCCTGAACGAGTTGTTCACAGGTGTGGCTCGGCAGTTGGGCACGAAGTTGAAGTTTGTCTTTATGATGGATGTACCGGCGCACGAGGTTGCATATGAGATTCATCGTATTTAATGGATCTCCCCGGGGCAATCTCGGGGTGACAAAAGCGCTGATCGACGGTTTCTTGGCTGGGGTGACCGGAGTTGCCACGCGGCTTCACCCGGTAGCCACATACACTCTTCAGCAGGGTGGTCGAGAGGAGGCCCTTCGAGAGGCCTTCATGCTTGGCGACGTGGTGCTGATTGCGTTCCCCATCGTCTCAGGGACCATTCCTGCGCCCGTCAAGAGGCTGTTTGAGACCTTGGCACCGCTGCGGGGCAGTGAGCGCATGCCGGGCATGATGCTGCTGGTGCATTCGGCCTTTCCGAACAATGGCCAGTTTGGTCCGGTGGAACGCTATGTGCGGAAGGTTTCCGAACGGCTGGGATGTGCGTTCTCGGGTGCCATATTTTGCCCGCAGGCTGGGGAATCGCTGGAAGGTCCTGCGGCCCTGGAGCGGCACACACGAAGCCTGCTGTTCGACCTTGGCTCGCAGTTCGGCAAGGATGGTCGGATGGATCTGGGGACACTGGAGCAACTTTCCGGAGTTGCAAC
>CAYTWV010000537.1:0-3337 GCA_964442235.1 uncultured Myxococcales bacterium
CTTGGGCAGCGATTTCCGGGGCAGCCGGCGTTTGTGTTGCCGTTGGCGGACCGAGGTTTTGGGGCGGGGACGGACCTGGCGGTTGTTCCGCTAAGGCGGCTGACGTTGCTGATGCCCATGGTTCCAAGTTACCGACTTGCGTTGGTAAATTCGTTGCGGAGAGCGGGGCGTGCCCCAGAGGCCGACAAGGCGTTGCTGGAGGCCCTGAGTCTGTTCCCGCACCAGCCTCAATTGCTTCGGGAAAGGGCGTTGGACCAGTTGGAGGCGGGCGACAGCGAGGGAGCCAAGGCCACCACTCGAAAGCTGTTGGCCTTGGACCCAGGCGACACCTGGGCGCGTTCGCTTTTTGAGAGCCTGGGGGGAGCCGCCGAGGAGAATCCGTTCCGAAACGTCACCGAGGAACAGATTCGGAAGATGGCCGGCAATCTGCCGGATGTGGTCGGCGTGCGCTACGCTGGCGTCATGGACCGGACTTTCATTCGTTTGCAGGCCAATGGAGCGACCTCGTTATGGCGCCTGCAGGCGCTTCTGGCCCTGCAACCCGAGGAGGGTCGGCCTCTGACCCTTTCGTATCAGGTGGATGGCGAGGGGCAATTCGGGACGTTGGAACGCGCCTTGGTTCTGCATGCCGATGGCACGGCGACGACGCTGTCACAGCTTTCCGAGCCGCTGTTGCAGGATTCCGGGGCCAATGTCTTTTATTACGTGGTTCAGCACTATGTTGAGTATGCGGATCTAGCCCCTGGGGACGTCGTGGTCTTCGGGTATCGAATTGAATCGGCACCCTCGGTACTGCAGACGCCCTTTTCGGAGATAGTCTGGGTGTCCGATGCGATTCCGAAGTGGAACACCAGATTGGAAGTGGCGGCTCCCAAAGGGGTCGAACTGGCTTCGGACATCCACTCGCCGGATGGGAAGATTCGGTGCCAGCAGTCGTTCTTCGACCGGCAGGAAGAGTCGGTTCAGGTGTACGATTTTGCGGCGTTAGCCCGGGTGCCAAGCGAACGGTTTGCGCCGGGCTGGTACGAGGCCGGGACCTATATTCATGTGGCCCGAATCGAGTCCGCAGAGCAGTTCGGGGCATGGTACTCGCAGGTGTTGGAGAAGGCTGGGACGACGGACCGAGCCATGCGGGAACTGGTCCAGACCACCAAGGCCGAGGCAGTGGACAACCCGGCTCTGCTTGCGGAGTTGTGCCGATACGTGGCCGATCAGGTTCGTTACGTGGGGCTGGAACTGGGGGTGCACCGCCTGCGTCCCCACACTCCGTCCGAGGTGCTGCGCCACGGATTCGGCGATTGTAAGGACAAGAGTCTGTTGTTGGTCACTCTGTTGCGTCTTGCGGGGTTTAAGGCCCATCTGGCTGCGGTGGCAACGGTGGACCGAGGGGTGGCGCCCACCGCCATTATCTCGCCGGCGCTGTTTAATCACGCCATCGTCTATTTGGATGATTTGGGGGTCTTTTTTGACCCCACGGCCTCGTTTATGGGCGTCGGGTCACTTCCGTGGCAAGTTTTGGGGGCTCCGGCGGTGATCCTGGACGGGGCGGCAAGTCGGTTGGTTCGATTGCCCGAAGCCGCACCTCGTTCAAGCGAACTGGATGCCTCGTTTCGGCTGATTGAGGGTGCGCAACCGGAAGCGATTGGAATCCAGGGGACGTTGCGGTTTGTGGGGGAGAATGCCCGCCGAATTCTGCCCATGCTGCAAGACGAAGGCGACTGGTCCACAGAGTTGGCCAAGTATCTCTCGGGTCTCTTTCCGGTTCTGGAAATCGGGCAGTGGGAGCACGAGTTACAGGAGTCGGCCCTGCCGGTCCTGACCGTGCGTTTTGAGGGAACTTGGAGGCCGCTCTCCGCAGGGGCTTCGCCCATCCTGCAATCTGCCGCAACCGCCGTCAGTACGGTGTTGGAGCCGAAACGAACGCAGCCGGCCGTGCTGGCGTATCCCTACCGTCTCTCGTATGAGGTGCTTTGGCCAGCGGGAGACTTCCAACTGATTGGTGTGCGTGAGGCGCAAGGCGAAATCCCCGAGGCTCAGTACCAGGTGGCAAGCGTGTCCAAAGAGGGCTTGGAAGGGGTGATGGTGGTGTTTGAGCAGAAGGTGAACCGGGTCTCTCTGGACCGAATTCAGCCATGGCGAGACATGATCACGTCGTTTCGGGAGTCGTTGGGCCCGTTAGAGTTGAAGCGCAATGCGAACTGAACCACAAACCGACGGGGGTAGGGGCTTGACAGGCAGGTTCGCACTGATATTGCTGGTTGGTCTGGGCGGTTGGGTTATGCCCTGGACGGCTGACGCTGCCCCGTCGCCGGCCTCGGTGCTGGAATCCTCGTTCGAGCACCTGGGCAGTGGGGAATTGCAGGACGCCTGTGATGACTGGATGGAATTGCTGGGTGCGCCGTGGCCCTATTCGGCGGTGGCGTTGCACCAGATGGAGATTTGGCACGAGGCGTGTTCTATCTCTGCGGGGGTGGGCCGTGTCTGCGGCAAAATGACGAATGTGCCTGGCGGCCCTGTCACGCAGGCCCGGGGTCGAAAGCTGGCCCGCACGATTTGGCAGAAATGGGGAGAGGGCCTGGGCGAGCCCCTGCCTCCCGGTGTTCTGCCTCCAAGTGCTGCCACCTCGGTTCCCCTGTCGGCGCAACGAATGTGGCCCACTGCGATGCCCAATGTGCTGGCGTTGTTGGGGGTGCCTGTGGCGGCCCCAGAAGACGGGCTTGTCCGTTTGTTGCCGGCCGAGAGCACGATTCGGCGCTCGGAGTGGATGATTCAGGTGGGGCAGGCTGGTGTGGCCGTATTTATGATTCCCGTGCCGGGACCTGCTTCGGTGTGGCTGGATGGAGTGGGTCTGGGGGTGCGGACTCAGACTCGCCCAAGTTCGGCCCAGACTCCGTGGACGGTTTCGGCAGTGCTGAATCCGGGGTGTCACCACCTTGTGGCACTGGATTCTCCGGGAGTGGGGGCCCGCCCGCTGCGGTTGATGGCCTTTCTTCCTGAAGAGAACTCTGTTGTTGAGCGGTGCGAGACGGTTTCGAATTGGGAAGAGATATCAGGACCCGGTTCGTGCAAAGCGGGCGGTTGGATCTGTCTGCTTGCGGAATTGGCCGAGGCACGCCTTGACGAACCGCTATCGAAACGACTGTATGACCGGTTGGTGGCCGATGCCTCGCCGGCCGTGGTCTTGACCTGGCTTCGAACCGAGACGTCCCATGCGCCATCGGATCCCCGAATTTTGGGGATGTTGGAGAGTGCGACCAAAGGGTTCTATTGCATGGTGGACCTGGCCTGGGTCCGCTACCACATCATGGACGGGACCGAGGCCGCAGCCAAGGGGATT
>CAYTWV010000538.1:0-3337 GCA_964442235.1 uncultured Myxococcales bacterium
CGTCCTGATGTTGGACGTGGAACTTGAAATGGTCGGCCACGTGGTGGATTGGCAAACTGAATGCGCGCCCCCGGCGGAGCCGGAAGGGCGCATTCAGTTTGCCAATCCACCCCACTCTGGAATGCTGCCTCCGCGTGCCGGTCTTGCTTGCATTTTCGCCCTCAACAGGCCACTCAACCCCTCAACAGACAGCACGAAGGCAACTTCCCCGCCAGCCAGCGGCCAGTGTTGCACTGGCCACTGGCTGGCGGGCCACTTGATTTCAGCGTTTTTTTGTGGAGTCTGTCTCTTCGACACAGAGGAACAGTACAATTAGTTTGCCTATCAAGTGATCTATGAAACGATGCCGTCTTCGCCAATTGGGTGTCACTATCGGAGTCCTGCCCACGGGAAAACACAATGCCATCACCGATGTGCCTGTGGTCAAGGTAGGTCATGCCACAATCAAGCGGGATAAACCGCAAACCGTGCGCACCGGGGTGACGGTGGTTGTCCCCCGTAACGGCGACATCTGGGAAAATAGCGCCTTTGCCGGCATCCACTCCTTCAACGGCAACGGCGAGATGACCGGGTCCCATTGGATCGAGGAGTCGGGATTATTGACCACTCCCATTGCCATCACCAACACCAATGAGGTGGGGGTTATCCGCGACGCTCTGGTCAAGGCGTCATTCAAGAACGGGGCACCAGGAAAATTTGCCCTGCCCGTGGTGGCCGAGAGTTGCGACGCCTGGCTCAACGGGTCCGGAGCGTTTGCCCTCCGCGAAGTCCATTTGCATTCCGCGTTAATGAGCGCAAGAAGCGGGCCGGTTGCCGAAGGGTGCGTGGGGGGCGGAACAGGCATGATCTGCCATGGTTTTAAGTCAGGAATAGGCACATCGTCGCGTAAGGTCAAAGCCTGCGGCAAGACCTATGTCGTGGGTGCGCTGGTGCAGGCCAATTACGGCGAGCGCCACCATTTCACCGTCAACGGAGACCCTGTGGGAAAACGGCTGCCTCACGACAAGGTGCCTCTGCCCAAGTCCCTCGTCAAACCCGACGGCTCCATCATCGTTATCCTGGCCACTGATGCTCCCTTAATCCCAATCCAGTGCAAACGACTGGCCCGGCGCGCCACCTCCGGCCTTGCCAGGGTTGGCGGACTTGGCTTTAACGGTAGCGGGGATATCTTTCTTTGTTTTGCGACGGGCAACGACCTGCCCTGTGGTCAGAAACAAACCTATCGCCTGAAGATGCTACCCCATTCCGAACTGGACGTTTTTTTTGAAGCGGTTGCCGAAGCGGTCGAGGAAGCGATACTAAACGCGCTGTGCGCGGCTCATACCATGGTCGGCTTCAAGGGCCGGACTGTTCATGCGCTTCCGTTGGATGCGCTCATTCGAGGCGCACGGGCATAACCCAACGGCGGAACAGGTTCCGGTTGGTTGTTGGAATCTTTCTCACTCCCCGCCCTGGTAACAGATCAACTTGCCCTCGCGCGTGGCCAGGAAGAGCCGGTTGCCGGAGGCGGACATGCCCAGGAACGCCGGGAAGCCTTCGACCGGAACGGTGTTGATGACCTTGCCTTCTTCGCGGGAAACGACCCAGAGTTCCGGGGGCTTGGCCACCCGCTGGTAGTGCCCCACGCAGTAGATGCGCGACGGGGTCATCACGATATCGTCCGTGACCAGCTCGAAATCGGGCGACTCCAACTTCCAAAGCGGTTTCTTCGGATCGTCCTTCACTGCCGACAGCGAGATTTTCGCGGTTCTCCATTCTCCTTCGCCGTACCCCTCATTGAAGGCCACGCTAAGGGCCTCGTCGAAGGCCAGCACCTGTCCACTGGCCCGGCCATCGTTGAGCTTCGGTCCCTCGTTCTCCGCAAATTGCCGCGGAAGACTGTTGCCCTTGAGCAGCCTTTCCGCGTAACTGCTCTTCACGAGGCGCCTGCCTGCGGTAAGCTTGCCTGCCCCACCCGCCGCAGGGTTCGTGGGGGACGAGTTGACGAGTTCCCCGGTTTCGGGCTTGAAGACTACAGGAATGGCTTTATCTCTTCGCCAGGAGCCATCATCCGTCTGGAACTGGATGGCGGCTTCAACGTATCCGAGCCCATCGGCCACCAGAACATTCTGGTCCAGATTATTGCCCCACCCATAGTCCTGAATGAACGGAGTTGCGAGCCCTTCGCATCCGCCGATGTAGCGCTCCATCTCGGAAGGGAGATTCTTCCAGACCAATGCCCCCGTTTTGGCGTCAAGGCAGTACACCCAGCCATCCTTGGCCTCGAAGAGGCACAACCCATTATAGATCGCCGGCGGATAATCCGCCCGGCTGCCCACGTGAAAAATCCATTTCGTCTTGCCGTCGGCCGCGTCCACCGCCACGATGCGCTGGCCCTCGATGTCGGAGATGATCGCCAGCCCATAGGCCAGTACCGCCTGGGTCAACCCAATGTGCCGGCTGCTCATCATGCCGAACGTCTTGCCGCCGAGCCCGATCTGAACCTCCCAGGCCTTGACCAGTTTGTCGCCCAGTGTGGTCTTGCTCGAGTTGCCCATGGCCCCGCCGCCGCGAAACGCCGGCCAGTCGCCTTCCTTGGTGGGCTCGGCCGATGTCGCCTGAGCAAACTTCTGGAGGTTCTTCCAGCCTGGCCCCTTGGGAACCGCAGGGAGCGCGGCCACAGAGGCGTCGCAGTTGATCCAACGATTCTTCCGGTCGGGCACGACGAGAATCAGCGGCGCGTCTTTGGCCGGGATCTGGCCAACGGAGCAAGACCCGCCCGACATCCGACACACCGTATTCTCGAGTGTCTTCACATTGATCCAGTTCCACGGGGAGACCAAATAGTCGCCTAGCCTGCCTCTGAATGGATGGCAGGCCATGTTGCAGTCTTCCTTTGTGTTAGAGAGCGTCTTCTCGGAATCCGCCTTGCCGGTGACCAGGTCCAAACGGGTGAAAAGGATATCCCCTACAATCGACCCATTGGGACGCCGCATGATCACCAACTTGTCGCCGTCCGGGAAGCACTTCGGAGTGCCCCACGCGTTCACCTGTCTTTCACGGGTCGACACGGACAAGGCGGACAAGAGGCCCAAGTTAGTGCTGATGGTCTGCGACCAGTTCGCGGTCCACGTCCAGAGCGCCTTCCCGGTGGTTGTGTCCACTGAGGTAAGATTGCAGCCCGTGCCGATCACCAAATGCCGGCCCGAGACAATAAGTCCACCGTACGACTTCGGATCGGGAACACCCTCCAGAGTGAGCGTCTGCGTCTGGCCATCCGCCAGTTTCATGATCTTCAACGTCTTGGCGTCGCAAACATAGATGGAATCTCCGCATACTTGAAGACCCGCCCCCACCC
>CAYTWV010000539.1:0-3326 GCA_964442235.1 uncultured Myxococcales bacterium
GTCGAGTAGCTGACTTCGTAACGAAAGCCGCCTCCTTCAGAGGCAGGCCCCGGCGACATCCCCTCGATTCGAAGCAAAACGGGGCTGCCGTCCCCCAGCGAGGCGTTGAAGACTGCACCGACTACACCCACACCCGAATTGGCAAAACCACCGGTGAACTTCGTGGCCTTCAGAGACAGAGTCTTCGTCTTTCCGGAGGCAGATTCGACAGCAACCAGCGACACCGAGGTGACCACCTGACCGTCCAGCACTTCTCCGTTCATGGAGACGCCGTTAAGGCCATGGCCGGACAAATCCATGATCGGGTACCAGTCGAGCACTCGGGGCATCCAGATCAGAACTGCGCTCGACTGAGTCTCCGTGGTCACATCGGGGGACTGGTCGGTGCACGCCATGTTCACCGTAACGAAACAAGCCAGTAATACTGCCGTGTTCTTCCTGGTCTTCATGGGGCACCTCCCGGCCAGACATTTCGCCCGACCCGTCCATCGCCATTGCAAGGGGCGTGCCGACCCCAAAGCCCCGGCGCAGGCCGCAACCGGCCCAATACGCCAGATGCAAAGTTTGCTCGATCGCTTTGTGTGTGCGGATTCGGCGTGCAGATTCTGCGTGCCCCGTGGAATTGCGCCGGCGTCCGGAGTTTACCCCCGGCCAGGTGGGATCAGTTGCCCGTCGTCAGGTCTGCGCAGACTCGCATTCCCACGCTGACATCCCGGAACGAAGGTTCCGGAAGCTCTCTGTTCGTTGTTCGAGCTTCGTTGGTGCCGAAATAGAAACTGCCCCCACGAGCGGCGTGGCCTTGCGCTCCCAAGCTGTTTGTGGTCCATTCCCAGGCGTTTCCGGCCATGTCGTCCAATCCGTATGGGCTGCGAGAGTCGGGATGCGAGCCCGTTTCGTCCAGCCCCATGGCGTCTGGAGCCTTGCCGTACGTGTCGTCGATGTTGGCCTGGGATGGCCGCAGGACGTCGCCGTGGGGATACTCTCGCCCATCGGCCCCTCGAGCCGCCCGCTCCCACTCCAGTTCGGTACAAAGTCTGGCGCCGGCCACTTTGCCCGATGCCCGCAACCACACCGTATAGGCCTGCGCCTGTGCTGCCGTGATTCCCACCACAGGAAAAGATAGCCAGTCCTGCTGCTTTCACTCGGTGCGGCCGCCGTAGACCAGCGGCGAACCCGACATCGCCTCATAGGTGACGCTGGTCGGGGCATAGGTGATCTTCCACCGTCCCGCACCCACTTCGTGCAAGGTCAAGGCACCCTGAAAGCCCCCCTGAACCACAGGGGTCTGAGCCAGTCGCTCCTCGGGCTTCAATGCGGCCAGATACTCCAGCCATTGGCCAAAGGTCGTCTCGTGCCGAGCGATCAGGAAGCCCTCGCTGATCATCTGGTGCTCTGGCACGGTGTTCAGGAATCCCCGACGCAACTCGTCGGGGCGGGAACTTCCAAACAGGAACGGACCGGCGGGGACGTACTCGAATCCCTCCGGAACCCGTTTTTCGGGAGGAAGCCAGACCCTTAGGGCCAACTGCTGGCCTCGCCCGACCAGGAAGGGAAGCCTGGTGGTGGCTCGTCCCGCCGCTTCCAGGGTCAGCAGGTAAGACCCTGGTTCCAACGGGATGTCCTGCAGTGAACCTTGTTCGGGCAGCGCTTCCACGGGGCTTGTGGGCCATGGGGTTTGGGGTGTGTGCTCAAAACGTTCCAGTCGCACTTTGGCCCCAGGAGGCTGCAGGATCAGGCTTAGCCGGCCCGGTGCCTGCCAGACCGATATCCGCTCCCCCGAATCGTCATAAAGTTGCAGACGGCCCAGCAGTTCGTCTCGTCCGGTCTCGTCCCGACGGTGTTCTGCCTCCAGGGCACGAGCGAAAAGAAGTTCCGCAAATCGAATCCGGGTTTCGGGGCGTGATGGGCCCAATGCAAGCGCTGCCTCCATCTGTTGGCCCGCTTTGCCCAGCGTTCTTCGCAACTCGATTCGAGCCAGGGAGGCTTCTTCCCACAGCGCCTCGCCCTTATCAAGGTTGCCCTTGTCAAACAGGGCAAAAGCCTGCAACTCCAAAGCGCCTGCGCTCAGCGAAAACTGGTCGGCTTCCGCGGCATAGGTCCGGCTTTTGACAATCAACCGTTCGATACGGCCTTCCAACTCCGTTGCATTGTGCACCCTGAACCCGGCGTAGGTGCCCACGGCCGCCGCAATGGCCACGCCTAGGGAAATCCACTTCAGCAGCCTTGTGCGCCGCTGCCGTCGTGCGGAAGACGCCAAGAAGGCCGTTTCCGCCTCAGACAACGTAGAGGTGTCCGCCGTGGCTGCTTCCAGAAGCCGCCTGCCCGTCCAAAGCGCCTCGGCGGGACGCCCCAATCGAACCCATTCGGCCGCCGCCAGCGTGATGCGCTCCCGCACCACTCTGCCCCCCGCATCGGCCACCAACCAACCGGAAAGTCGGTTCCATCCCGTCAACAACGCCTCGTGTGCAATTTCGCACGACGCACCGTCAGGGCCCTCCAGCGCCACGATCAGTCTTCCCCGAATCAAGGCATCCAACGCATCGGCGCTGGCCCCGTCTCCGCCAGTCAATTCGGTCGCAGAACGCCTGGCGCGGGTTCCCTCGGGTGTGACCAGGCGAAGCAGAATCTGACGGCCTCGCTGTTGAAGCGGCGGTGCCATGGCAGAAAAGTGCTGGTCGGCGTGCAGCGACAAGGCGCCTGCCACTCCACCCACCGCCTGAAGACCCTTGCTGGTAATCTGCTGTCGCTCGGTGTCCCGCTCTTCCCAAAGGCGCTGCAGGGCAAATTGCAGCAGAGGCAGCCCGCCGGCCGCTCCTTGCGTGGTCCGAACCAGTTCGTCCACAAGCGCTTCCGATTCGAACGTGACTCCCGTGCAAAGGGCCGGCCGAACCACCGCCTCCCGAATGCGGTCCCCGTCAAGAGGCCGTAGGAAATAGAGGGCCGAAGAGAGGGAATCCCCCAGACCCTCCAACGCGGCAAGGCGCCCCAGAAAGTCCCCGCGGGCCGTGGCCAGAATGCGGACGCTGGGGCCCGGCGATTTCATCCAACCCAGCCAGGACGAAACCACCTTGGCCTCATCCGGATCCGCAAGCGTCACCAACTCTTCCAACTGGTCCAGCAACAGTACGACGCCTCTGGAATCCCCCAATCGGGAACTGATGGAACGGCTGAAGGCCGCAGGGCCTTCTAACAGGCACTCGCCCAAGGCGTTGTGCGCCAGCCCCATCTCTCGTTCCATGGCCGAGCATATCGAGGCAACTGGGTGTTTCCCCGGCACACACGTGACGACGGTCCACTCTCGTTCGGGGGACAACCAGTTCCCTACC
>CAYTWV010000540.1:0-3321 GCA_964442235.1 uncultured Myxococcales bacterium
TTGCGGTATTTCGGGGATGGGACCCGAGTGAGGCAGGTGATCTGGAACCTGGCGTTGAATTCGGTGCAGGCGGTGGTGGGGGATGTGGAGGCCAAGGCGCTTGGGGCCAGGGTGGTGATTCGGCTGGAAGATGGTGCCGAGGCAGTGCGAGTGATTGTGGTGGACAATGGACCAGGCATTCCCGGGGATATCCAGCACCGGATTTTCGAGCCGTTTTTTACGACGAAGGCGGACGGAACGGGGCTTGGGTTGGCAACGGTAATGCGGCACGTGATGGATTTGAAGGGGAAGCTGTCGATCAAGCGAGGGCTGGATGGACGCGGGGCCTCGGTGGTGGCGACGCTGCCCAAACTTCGGCCGGAGGATTTGGGCGGTACGGGCGCGGATCCGAGGTTGGACGAGTCGGCCTAGGGGTTTTGCGAGACGAATCGGGACTTTGGAGGCGAGTGCATGGCGACGATCCTGGTGGTAGACGACGAACGGAGCATGCGGGAGTTTCTGGAGATCTTCCTGCTGAAGCGCGGACACGACGTGTCTGTGGCAGAGTCTGCCGAGGTGGCCTTTGACCGGCTCTCCAAGACCGAGTTCGATCTGGTGGTAACGGATCTGCGCATGCCCGGGAAAGGGGGCATGGACGTTCTTCGTGAGACCAAGCGGCTGTGGCCGGACACCCAAGTGATCGTAATGACGGCGTATTCGACGACGGAGACGGCCATCGAGGCGATGCGAGAGGGGGCGTACGACTATCTGGGCAAACCGTTCAAGATCAACGAAGTGGGAGTGGTCATCGACAAGGCCTTGGAAAAGCGCCAGTTGTTGGTGACGAACCAGCGGCTGAACAGGGAAGTTCGGAAGCAGTTTGCGGTAGAGAGCATCGTCGGGACCAGCCAGGGGATGAAGGCGGTTTTTGACACGGTGCAGAAGGTGGCTGCGACCAAGGCCAGTGTGTTGGTGGTTGGGGAGAGCGGGACGGGCAAGGAGCTGATTGCCAAGGCGATTCACTACAACAGCAGTCGGTCGGAGAAGCCGTTGGTGGTAGTGAATTGTGGGGCCATCCCCGACGCGCTGATGGAGAGTGAATTGTTCGGGCATGTGCGGGGGTCGTTCACGGGGGCGTATGCGGACAAGCGGGGTCTGTTTGAAGAGGCCGAGGGTGGGACGCTGTTTCTGGACGAGATTGGCGAGATGACAACCCACCTGCAGGTGAAGCTGCTGCGGGCCATCCAGGAGCGCCGAATCAAGCGGGTAGGCGGAGTGAAAGAGATTCCGCTGGATGTGCGTATTGTGGCCGCCACGAACCGGAATCTGGAGGAGGAGGTCAAGCGGGGTGGGTTCCGGGAGGATCTGTACTTCCGCCTGAATGTGATCCAGGTGAACATTCCTCCGCTGCGGGAGCGTCGAGAGGACATTCCTCTGTTATCGCACTACTTTCTGCAGCGGTACAACGAAGAGATGGGGCGGCGAATCAAGGGGTTCACCAGCGAAACGATGGCCCTGTTGGAAGGGTACGATTATCCCGGCAATATCAGGGAGTTGGAGAACATCGTTCAGCGATGTGTGACCTTTGAGACCTCGGAGTGGGTGCACGCCTCCAGTTTGCCTCCTCGGATGGTGGGGGCGGTGAAGGAGCTTGCTGCGGGGAGCATGACGGCAGCGGCGCCGCAGAGTTTTTCGGAAGAGCACAATCTGGACCATTACATTGAAGAGATCGAGCGGCAGTTTGTGGTGGTGGCGCTGCAGGAGAGCCACGGCAACATGACCGAAGCGGCCCGCAAACTTGGGGTCAGCTTCCGTTCCATGCGATACAAGCTGTCCAAATACGGAATCCGTAAGGATCTGGTGTAGGAATCATAAGCGGGGGATTCCGGCGTCGGTTTCGGAGGCCGGAAGGGCGGATTGGGTCGTACAGGGGGCGAGCCTACTTGTGATACGGGTGATGGTTACTTGTGATACGGGTGATGGTTAAGGATGGCTGCGGCTCGCCAGAGCTGTTCCAGCAGGATTACCAAGGCAAATTCGTGGGGAAGGGTTAGCGGGGTCAGGGAGATCAGTCCTGCGGCCCGTTCTTCGATGGCGGGTGGGTAGCCAAAGGCATCGCCAATCAGGAACGAAGCACCACCGGGGTTTCGCTGAGCGGTCTTGACGGCCTCAACGAACCAAGGGGTGTCCACCAGTTTGCCGCGTTCGGAGAGCAAAAAGACCTGGGATTTTTCCAGAGTGGCCATGAGGGTGGCGTTGGGGGCTTTGCGTGCGTTGACCAAGGGAGCAATCTGAAGGTTGACCTTAATAAACCGAGAGGCCAACTTCAGGTATTCCTGGGCCTGGGCGTCGAAATTGGGGTTCTTGATTCGATTGGGAAAGAATAGATTGAGGCTCACGAACTAGGGCTCTTTTTTGGTGGGCTCATCGGTGAATCGGCGAGCCAATTCGTCCAGGTCCTCGGAGAGGTCCGGGTCCTGATCCTGCTCGACGAACTCGTCTTCATCACCCTCTTCAAGCCACTCTTCGTCGTCCATGTGCTCCCAGAACGCTTCGGCCTGTTTGGGCAGATTGAGTTCCAGTTCGGTCCCTTCGGTCCAGAGTCGCTCCAGGTCATACAAGCTGCGCAGCGAGACCAGGAAGATGTGGACCATCACATAACCAAAGTCGATAAGAACCCAACGATTAAAGCGAGTCCCTTCAACGGACAAAGGCAGCAGGTCTCGGTCTTTGGCAACAAGCTGAACCTGTCTGGCCAAGGCCCGCACGTGCTGTTCGGATGCTGCCGAACAGATCAGGAAAAAGTCTGTGTAGTCGATGAGTTTGGCGACGTTGATGGCGCGGATGTCCTTCGCCTTCTTGGCCACCAGGGCTTTCTCGACCAATTCTCGGAGGAAGGATTCCCCGTGTTCGTTCACTGCGATGGGAGTGTCTACCGGTTTCTTACGCATTTAGATTCATTTCCTTGCTTGCTAATACGTCCAGATCTTTCTTTACGATCATGAACTTACGAATGGAGTTGCCCCAGAAGACCAGGGTCAAAAGGACCAGGCCCACGGCGATCAGAAAGAGGATTCCATAAACCCGATAGGAGTCGGGCGAGTCGCCCTCCAGGAGCAGAAACATAGAGTCCACGGGGTCGCCGCTGGACTTGGACATGAAGTCCATGACGCTGCGGGCCCAGTCGGGAGCGTCTTTGGCACTCAGAAGGCGTCCTTTGCCCGAGATCGAGACGGTAAGATCCTCGGGGAAGACCATGCGCTGCATGATCCAGCCCAGTTCCCGATCCGAAAGCTCGGGGACGGCCTCTTTGTCTTTGGCGGGCAGCTTTTGAGCCGTACG
>CAYTWV010000541.1:0-2579 GCA_964442235.1 uncultured Myxococcales bacterium
CGGGGACGAGTCGTTCAACGATCTGGGAGAGTTCAGAAATCATGCGGTCCAAAACGGCTTCGAACAGGCCCTCTTTGGTGCTGAAGTAGTAGTGGATCATGGCCGGATTGACGCCGGCGGCGGCAGCGATGGCCTTGGTTCTGGCGCCGGCAAATCCGTGCAGGGCAAAGATCTGCTCCGCCTGGTCCAAGATGCGCTCTCTGGTTGAGTCACTCTGCATAGCAGACTCCTGAAGGGGCGCCATGCTACCCGTTGGGAAGCCAGAGTCAACAAGAGTGAATGGGGGAACCGTGTGAAACGCCGTTGTCTCTAGGCGGGTTTCCGAAAGACGGCGAAGGTGCGGCAGCGCTGCCCCTCTGCTTCGGGGGTGTTCCTGGGGTCCTCGATGGATTGGGGGTCGCCTTCGTCAAGCAGCTTAAAACCCTCATGTTCGAACGTCCGCACCAGGTCGGCCGCGGACATACACCCACCGGAATCAAAGTCTCGGTAGTAGACCAGCAATCCGCCAGGGCGCAACCCCTCGAAAAAGCCGTGCACCACTTCAGGAGCCGAAACTCCTCGATGGGTAGAAAGCCCGCGGACTGCCTTTCCCATGAAAACCACACTATTAGAGACAAGGATCCGGTCGGCTTTCTCGGCTATGGGGGCGGGGTTGCCGTAAAGGACCTGGGCGGCATGGACTTCACCATCTCCCCACCGGTCGCTTTCCTGGTTGATAAACCCGACGCAACTCCTGTTGGTGTCGGTGGCGAAGACCCTGCCGGTGGGGCCCACAGCCTGGGTCATGCGATGGGACCAGTAGCCCGCCCCGGCGCCCAGGTCCCAAGCGACCAGTCCGGGCTTCAAATCCAGCGAGGTGGCGATGAGGCGGGTTATGGGGCTACGGTCTCGGACCTCAGACTGGGGGAAGGCCCATGACTGGTCTCCGCCGCATGCACTTCTAAGGTCCAGGTCTTCGCGCCCACATCCCCAAAACGACGTGCACAACAGGAGCAGAACCCACGCTGCCAGCGAAGCGCTACGGGGGGGAGGAAAGCGGTCTCTCATCGTTTCCTTAGGGACCCGAATTTTCGTCCGAATCCAGCGGAGTCGGTCGTCGAGTCAAGCTTGGGGGGCTACCCGGCAACCACTACACCCGATCGATTTGAGGGTCAAGGCGGCGGGCATGGCCGAAGCCAAATCTCGGCCATGCCGTGCGCAGACTATTTGGAGAATTGGGCGAAAATCCGGCAGCGACTGTCCGGCCCAGCCTCGAGAAGTGAGGGGTCGTGCAGTGCGGCGGGGTCAGCTTCGTCCACGAGTATGAAGCCAACCTCACTGAACTGGGAAATCAACGCGTTGGCTGTCATGCACCCAGGGGTGTCGAAATCCCGAAGATAGATCATCTGGCCGCCCTTCTTGAGTGCATGGAAGAGCACCTCGGAGACTTCTTTCGGGTCCAGGTCCGCTGCCTTGGAGTCGAACATAATGCTATTCGATAACAGGATCCTGTCGGCGACCTGCAAGGTACCCAAAGGAGGTAAGTCGAGGCTTCGAAGTAGCTGGTACGCCAGACTGCCTTCTCCGCAGGGCTCTCTGCCCGTAGCATGCAAGGCCTGTACGTTGGTGACTTCCCAATCGTTGCTGGCTTGCCGGATGAACTCGACACACGCGGGGGTGACCTCTGTGGCCAATACGCGTCCGGTGGGTCCCACCTTCTTGGCAATACGACGGGTCCAATACCCTGCCCCTGCCCCGATGTCCCAAACGGTCATGCCCGGGGTGATGGACAGGGCTTGATCCACCACTCGAGTCAACGGCGAGTTATCGCGAATCGCTGACTTTGGCTGGGCCCACGCCTGATCCTGGCCGCATGCATTCCGCAATTGCTCCTGGCGCCCGCAGGCTGCCAAAACAAACAGCAGGCCTAGCAGCAGGCCCGCTGCCAGGTGGGCGCGAAGCCCATCTCGCAAATCGTTGCGCATCTGTTCCTCGTTCGTTCGGATCCGTTGCCTGTTCAGCAATGAATCCGAATGGCTAGTTCTGGGTGTTTTCTCTCCCTGCCTACACCCAAATGATCCTGCCGTCAAGCGCCCCCTCGTCCCTCAGCCCCACAGGGCATACGTGGGGCAACTGGCCGAAATCCGCACACTTTGGCGGCGAATCTGCTTGACTTCCAGGCCTTGGTCGACTAGAAGCTTGAAACGTTGTTGCACGTCCTGCGAGGATGGTGGAACTGGTAGACACGCAAGGTTGAGGTCCTTGTGGCCTATTAATGGCTGTGGGGGTTCGAGTCCCCCTCTTCGCACCAATGCCTGTATATCCCTTCAGTGGGAGCGTTCAATGTTCTCTTCTCTTTTGCGGCATTCCGTATTTATTATCCTATTACAACTTGCTGCGTGTAGCCCTGGTCCCGAGACTGCGGTCCAGCAGTGTCTGGTCGCCCTGTGCCAGGATCGGCCCGAAACCCTAAAAGACTGCCTGACCGATGATTCCTATCGACTGTTCATGGGCATGCGTGGCGTGACCCCGGCGCTGGTGGCCTGTTCCCCCGACGACGTCACGATCACCTCTTCTCGTGTAATCGATGCCGAGGGCAC
>CAYTWV010000541.1:2607-3313 GCA_964442235.1 uncultured Myxococcales bacterium
ATTGCGCATCGTAGCGATGGGGACTGGCGAATCGACCTATTCATGATCGGCTGGGACGACACTGTGGGCCGAGCCGAGATGTTTGCTCCAGGAGGCAGCAGATGAAGACCATCGCCAGCTTCCACACTCTTTGGAGCACCAGGAAGACGGTATTTGCCTGTGCGGTGTGGACTTTGGCGTTGGCCGGTTGTACCGGCAGTCTGTCCCCCCAAGAGGTCTTGCAGGCTTCTCAGGCTTCCCTCAGGGACAACCGCATCGATGAATTTTCGCTGTACCTCAGTTCGGCCAGTCGCGAGGTGTTTGGATTGGCGCACTCGGTGGGGAATCGTTACGGTTACCTGGATTCCGAGACGTTTATGTTTCTGTCGGAATTGGAGTTGGGTGAGCCCAGTTATCACGATGGCGTGGCGGAACTGCCGGTTCGGCTGGATTCTCGCTCCGGGGTCCTCTGTTTTGTGGACGAGGATGGCTGGAAACTGGAGCTGTTGCGGACGTCACCGTGTTTGACCGAACCAGAGCCCGCGGAGCCGGCACCTTGGAAGTTTCCCCAAATGGGGCAGCCCTTGAGTTCAAGTCCGGTAGAAGACTTGCTGCCACCTGCGAGATCCGACCATGAATAGAGCCGATGCCGAGAGGGTGCGAGAGGAGATGGTGCAGGTTTCGCACTGGCTGCACCAGAGAGGGTATATCGGCGGGATGGACGGGA
>CAYTWV010000542.1:0-2381 GCA_964442235.1 uncultured Myxococcales bacterium
GGGGCCGCCGACCAGCGGTGGGCGGGGGGGCGCGCCACGAGGCGAGGTGTAGCCGAGCCGAGAGGCTGACGCGACCCTTATCGCAGATTTACTCCCCCCTAACTTCCCAGAAATTCCGTCACTTTTGCTACCCAGTTCTCTGTGTCACGGGGGTCTCCCCACACGATACCGGGCTCTTTTCGGAACCAGGTGCGTTGGCGCCGCATGTACTGGATGTGCTGGTTCAGCACCTTGGTTTTGGCCTCACCCAGAGTCAGCAAGCCGTCCATCATCAGGAAAATCTCTTCGTAGCCCAGCGCCTTGAAGGCCCGCAATTCTCTGGGATAGCCAAGTGCCAGCAAGGACTGAGCTTCTTGAATGAAGCCTGTGGAAAACATCTGGTCCACACGCAGGGCCAGCTTGGGCCGCAGGATTTCGTCGGGAAGGTCTACGCCCAAAATCAGAGGCTGATAGGGCCTGTCCTGGAACCCGTGTTCGGTCTGATACTGGGTCAGCGTCCGTCCCGTACCGTAAAAGACCTCCAGGGCCCGCAACGTCCGCTGAGGATCCTTACAGGAGATTCGTGCCGCATAGTCCGGGTCCACCCGTTCCAACTCGGCCCGCAGGGATGGAAGCCCTTCGTCCTGCAGCCGCCGAGTCAATTCTTCCCGAAAAGTGGAAGCCACCTTGGGTATGGACGCCAATCCCCGAGTCAGCGCACGGACATACAACCCCGTGCCGCCTACCACAAAGGGGATGTGCCCCCTGGACCGAATGTCCGCAAAAACCTTGGGCACCACCTCAAGATACCGCCCCGCGTCCATGGGGTCGTCGGGCCTGTTAATGCCGAACAGATGGTGCGGAGCAAGGCAGCGTTCTTCGGCCGATGGAGCGGCGGTACCAATGTCCATTCCAGCGTAAAACTGAGAGGCATCACAATTCACAATCTCCAAGGGGAACCGTGCGGCCAGATGCAGCGCCAGCCCCGTTTTGCCAGAACCGGTTGGGCCGGTAAGTACCAGGATTTTTCGCTCGATTTCCGATTCAATCATGTCCCCGGCCCTCTAGGTTCGCTTGAACCACTTTGCCACGTCGGCCTCTTCCAGAAACACCACCACCGGGCGTCCGTGGGGGCAAAATGCTGCCAAATCCACGGTGTCCATCAGTTGCAGCAATTGGCGGACCTCTTCCCGCTCCATGGGGTCACCGGCTCGAACGGCCGCATGGCACGCCACCGTGGAAAGTGGCTTGTGGAACAGATCCGTCTGGTTCAAGTCCGTGTTTTCGGGCAGCTCTTCCAGCAGCGTGAACAGGGTCCTAACGGGCGAGCGGCCCCGAAACAGTGCCGGCGCCGAGTGGATGGCCAACTTCCGATTCCCAAACACCTCCACTCGAAATCCCAGCGCCTCCAGCAATTCTTGTTTGGCCAGTGCGGAAGCCAGAATTCGAGGTTCCACTTCAAGCAGGTGTGGGGTCAGGCTTCCTTGGCTGACCACCTTGCGTTTGCTCCAATCTGCCCGAAGCTGTTCAAACAGCACCCGCTCGTGGGCCGCATGTTGATCCACTACCACCAGCCGGTTTCCCAACTGGCCCAGCAGGAAACAGTTGGCGAACTGACCCAGGTAACGCATGGCACCCAGTCCCATACCGCTGATGGGCCGAGGCCGCATCGCATCGGAGGTGGCGGCCGTTCCCGTCGAGCCGGCCTGCAACGATTCCTCGTGGGACCAGCCCGGCTGAGGGGAGCGACTTGGATCCACCAGAGGCCGCTGCGTCACTCCTTGTGAGGGCCCGCCGGGGGCCTGGGGCGCAAACACCAAATCGCCCTCGTCCCAAGTGAAGCGGTCGGCTCTGGATGGATCTGCCACAGGTATCGAATCCTGGGTCTCTTGGGGAGAGTATCCCATCCAGCGTTCGTCGATCATGACCAAGCGGCTGCGCTGATCCTCGGTCAGCGAAGAGACTTGTGGTTCCGCTTTTGGGCCCAAAGGCAGAGAGGATTGGCCCCACGAAGGCTGCGGGCTCAGCGGAGCCCCAAAAACCCGTGGGACTGGGCCGCCAGCCGGCCATGGTTGCGGCCCATTTGTCCCCGAATCCGGTCCGCCTGCTGCGGGCAGGGGAAGCCCGCCAAGCGACTCTTGCACTGCCCGGGCCACGTGGGGATTTTGAGCCAGGGTCAGCTTCACGGCCCTTGAGACCGCACCAAAGACCTCGCCACTGTTGCTGAAGCGCACTTCGGCTTTCATGGGATGCACGTTCACGTCCAACTCGCTGGGCGGAACGTCGATGTTCAAAATGGCGTAGGGGGAATCGCCCGCAGGCAGCAGGGTTCCGTAGCCGGATTTCAGGGCCTGGACCACGACCTTGTCCCGCACGTAGCGTGAGTTGACGAACAGAAACAA
>CAYTWV010000542.1:2391-3310 GCA_964442235.1 uncultured Myxococcales bacterium
CCCCCTTCTTGCGCAGCGAGGGGTCAGAGATGAACCCTTTGACCTGGACGCGCCCCTCCAGGAAACACTCGTGAAGGTGGTCCGTGACTTTCTTGCCGAAGATCTGGTGAATTCGGGCCAGCGGGTCACTCTCCGGGGGGGCCGAAAGCACCGTGCGCCCTTGGGTTTCCAGCGTGAATTGTACGTCGTGGTGCATCAGGGCGAAGCGCTGGACAACCTCTACAATCTGTTGTGCCTCGGTGGCTTCGCTTTTCAGGAACTTACGGCGGGCCGGGACGTTGTGGAACAACTCGTCCACAATCACCTCGGTGCCCGGGCCCATGGCCACATCCGACACGGTCTTGTTGCCGGTTTCGTCCACCACAACTTGGGTACCCACCGGTTGGGACGCCGTTCGAGTTCGCAGAGTGAACTGCGACACCGACGCAATGCTGGGCAGGGCTTCCCCACGGAATCCGAAGGTCCGAATGTTGCGCAGGTCGTCCAGGGTGGTCAGTTTGCTGGTGGCATGCCGTTCCAACGCAATCTCGGCGTTTTCCCGATCCATGCCCGCCCCGTCGTCCACAACTCGAATGTGGGTCTTTCCGCCATCGCTGTACTGCACCAGAATCCGGGTTGCCCCGGCATCCAGGCTGTTTTCGACCAGTTCCTTAATCGCGGCAGCGGGTCGCTCTACCACTTCGCCAGCAGCGATCTGGTTCTGAAGCCACGGGGGCATAACTCGAATAGGGCGCACGAAAGCCTCCCACTTAGGTGGGCCCAACATAACACCAATCGTCGCTGGGTTCCATGGCGCCGTGGTAAAGCGGCGTGATCGGCTGCGTGGCAAATCCCGGCGGGGTTGGGGCTTGGGGAAGGGGCCGCCCGCCACTTCCCCATTGGCAATCCCACGGCGTAGCCACCGGAGAGAGCGAAAAGG
>CAYTWV010000543.1:0-3307 GCA_964442235.1 uncultured Myxococcales bacterium
TGAGTTATTGTGGACGTGCTGTTACCCACTCCCTGACGGTCGTGGCACTGATTAGCACACTCCGTCCCCCCAACCCCGCCCGATTGGCTCTATCCGAGTCTCAGGTTCCGGGGTGTCTGTGCCACGACCGTGAGGGAGTGGGCGTCCGATTGGTGTTCTGCGGGCAGGCGAGTTCAGGCTGGGTCTGGCAGGAACGACTTACTTCACTTCATCCGCATACGCAGCGATGCCCAACGGCGTGCCGGTGGCTTCCATCACAAATTCGGGCCAGGGCTTGGTCATGCCGGGCTTGAACACCTTGTCGGTCAGGAACTGGCCGATTTCCTTCTTGCCGTTCAGCGTCATGGTGCTGGTGGGCCCTTCGTGTTTCAGCATCCCCTTGATGGTGTTGCGAAGCTGTGCCGCAAAGAGTTCACCCAACATGTAATTGTGGTAGTAAACCGGTGACATGCTGAAGTGCGGCTTGGAAGCCCAGTCGGCCAAGTTGCGGCCTTCGGGGCGATGCAGCATCTGATAACGCTCAACCATGTCCCACCAGAGTTTGTTCAGGTCCTGGTCCGGATTTTCGTACAGGGCCTTCTCGAAGTTCAGCATGACCATGGTCCAGCGGGCAAAAATGAGCTGTTCACGCTGGCGCTGGGCCAGAATGGCAGGCGTCAGTTCCTGAACCTTGGCGGGGTCCGCACCGGCATAAGTAATCAGCCAGGTGGGGTTCTTCGCCAGGGCGCCGAACATCATGGCGATGGCCTCGGTGGTGAAGATGTGGGCCGCTTCCCGCAGGTTGAAGGGCAGTTCACGGTTGATGTACTTGTAGTACACCGCGTGGCCCGACTCATGCAGCATCGTGTCCATCCACTCCTGGGTCGGGGTCACGTTCAGCAGCATGCGCACTTCGCCCAGGCGATCCAAGGTGATGCAGAATGCGTGCTGGTCCTTGCCTTCACGTTCATAAAAATCAGACAGGGCCGCAATGTCTTCCATGGGCAGACCGATGTCGTCATAGAACTGGATGCCCAGCTTCACGATGTCTTCCTTGGTCTTTCCCGCATAGAAGATGTCCAAATCCACCTTGTCCGACGGAGGAGCTGCCTGGAAGAAGGGGTTGTCATAATGCCAGGGCATCATCTCTTCGACCTTCACGTTGTAACGTGTGGCCAATTCGGCATCCATGGTCGCCTTCATCTTGGCGAACGGCTCGTTGGTGGCCGTTTCCAGGTCGCCAAAAAGCTTCATCAGCATGTCCGGATCGTGTTCCTGCAAACGGATCTGCATCTCCCAGAAGTTGGTGTATCCAAGCACCTTGGCCGCTTCGTTGCGGACTTTGGCCAGCGCCACCAGTTCAGCGCCCACCTGCTGGCCCACTTCCTTCAACGCTTCCCAGATGGCCTTCCGTTTGACCGAGTCGGGCTCTTTGCCCAACATGTCCAGCAATTCGTTATTGGTGTACTGCTTGCCATCCAGGGTGCCACGGAAAGACTTGAACTTCTGCTCGATGGCAGCGCCCATGTTCACCATTTTTTCGAGAAGTTCTTTGGGCAACTGGTTGCCCTTGAAGAACAACACGGCCACTTGCAGCGACCGCAACGTCAAGGGATCATACCCCTCGGAGTGTTTCAGCAACTCCTGAAGGGCAGCGTATCGCTCCACGTCGGCATGAAGTGTGCGGAAGGCCAGATCCTTCTCGGCATAGAGGTCGAAGTCTTCCTTCCGGCCGCTGTTGGCAGCGATCCAATAGGCCCGGGCCGAAGCGCCTTCACGCTCCGCAAAGTCCTTCAAATAGGCGTCCAGCCACGTCTTGGCCTTGGCCGGCCACTCGGCTGCGACCGGGGCATCGGCCTTGGGGGCCTCGGCCGGCTTCTCTTCGACGGGCTTAACTTCTGCAGGCTTTTCTTTCGCAGGCTTGGCGTCCACAGGTTTCTCCACGGGCTTCACCTCTTTAGCCTTTTCCACTTCTGCCGTCTTCGCCTTCTCCGGCTCTACGGCCTTCTTCGTTTCTTCTGCCTTGGGGGCCTCTTTCTTCTCCGCAGCGGGCTCCTTGTTTGCGCAGCCCACCAGCAGGCCAAGACCCACTGCCATACAAAAGAACTTCGTCACGACGTTCATGCCAACCCTCCAAGTCGTTGATTTCATGCGGCATAGCCGCTTTGGCAACAGCTCTCTCTTTTAGAGGCTTTCCAAACCCAGGTCAACCTCGACCTTTACGCTTTCCCAGGCCGCTTGCAGGCTCGGCCCCGGAACCCAGTCCCGAATTCCCTACCCCCTCGTCTCGATTCTGTGGCATAGTACCGTGCTCGAAGCCACAGGAGTGTGGCCCTGTAAGCCACCCCTGCGTGGCGATTTACCCTAAGAGGTGATGTGATGTCGCAAGAGAAAGAGACCGAAGCCGTTGCTCAGACCCCGTCGTCCGGTACCAAAACCAGCACTTATGGCGTTGCCATTCTGGGCCTCATGGTCCTGTTGCTGGCGGCCGGAGCCGTGTTCCTGTGGAACGAAATGACCCGTATGAAAGAAGAGTCTGAGACCAAAACCATGGGCATGATGGACCAGGTCAAGCGGCTGGATGGTACCCTTGCCGTGGTCAATGGCCAACTCAAGGGCGCCCAGGAACAGCTCCGCCTTTATGCCGAAATCAAGAAGGGCATCGACGCCATTGCCGGGGAATTGAACACCCGCGTTGCCGCCGTCGAGACCGTGGCCCCCGAACAGGATGCCGAACTGGATGAGTTCGCCAACCAGATGGGCGCCCTGCAGCAAAGTCTGACCGACCTCAACTCCGCTCTGGCAGTGCTCAAGAACGAGTCGGCCACCAAGGGCGAGTTGGACGAAGCCCGCAAACGCGTCGACGAAAGCATGGGCGGCCTGAACAAGACCGTGAAGAACCTGGACCGCGTCACCGTGAAACTGACCCGCCGGGTCAAGACCCTCGAGAAGACCACGGAAACCACCGTGAAGTCTATCGATGAAATCAAGGCCAACATGGTCCAGCTTCAGAACAGCGTCGACACGGCCCGCAAAGAAGTTCGTCAGGTCCCGAAAGAGCAGGGCCTGGACTTCCAGCCCAGCAACAAGCCCGTGGCCCCCGATGCCCCCGCACCGGCTCCCGCCCCGGCCCCTGCTCCCGCTCCCGCTGCCGCCCCCCTTCCGTAGTTATCCCCCGTCCCTCATGTCGGGGTTGAGGATCGGAGAAGGGGCTGACCCCTTCTCCGATGATGCCCTCCGGCGTTAGCCACCGTACTGCTCTAACGGGGGTCCGGGGGCGATCCCTCGCCCCCGCCGTGCCCGGCAGCGGACTCTGGGGGCGATCCCT
>CAYTWV010000544.1:0-3306 GCA_964442235.1 uncultured Myxococcales bacterium
CATTCTGGAGAGTTTCTCGGTTCAGGGCGGCTTGGGCTGTCTGGAGCAACCCGAGAAGGGCTTTTCCTATCTCTTGGAACGGCTGTAGAACTGGAGTTCTGCTGCCCGAACCACGTTTTCCAGCAGTTTGGCGATGGTCATGGGCCATACCCCACCGGGCACGGGTGTAATCCAAGAAGCGTTGGCTGAAGCCGAGGCGAAGTCCACATCTCCGCACAACGAGCCATCGTCACGCCGGTTCATTCCCACATCGATGACGATAGCCCCTGGTTTGATCCAATCGCCTTGCACGAACTCGGCCTTGCCGATGGCAGCAACCACCAGGTCGGCACGCCGGACGACGTCAGGCAGGTTTCGGGTTCGAGAGTGGCACACCGTGACGGTCATGTTCTCGCGAAGCAGCAGCAGAGAGAGCGGTCGCCCCACAATGAGGCTGCGTCCAATGACCACGGCTTCCAGGCCGGCCAGCGGGGCTCCCGTAAGCTTCAGCAGGTCCACGACACCAGCGGGAGTACAGGGCAGGAACCTGGGTTGGTCCCGCATCATCAGTCCCAGCGTCTCCGGGTGGAAGGCATCGACATCTTTCAGCGGGTCGATGGAAGCCACGACCTTTTCGGGGTCCATGTGCCCGGGAAGCGGCAACTGGACCAGGATTCCGTGGACCCCTGGGTCGGCGTTTAATTCGGCCACCTGGCGCAGCAACTCCGCCTCGGAAAGATCCGCGGGCAACCGCAAGACCCGAGAGTCGATTCCGGCCTTCTTGCAGGCCTTTTCTTTGTTCCGGACATAAACTTCTGACGCGGGGTTATTCCCCACCAGAACTGCGGCAAGACAGGGCGTCAGGCCCAGACTGGCCTGCAGGTGAGTGACCTGTTGGGCCGTTTGTGCTCGCAGATGTTCGGCTCTGGCTTTTCCGTCAAGTAGTTGTGCCATGCGATCCTCCCGGGGGGAAAAGAGACGATTCCGGGGGGAGCTATAGCCGAGGGCAAAAGGATGCGCAACGGCGATTCGCTTGGGTTGATGCGCGGAAAGTGGTGCAGAGTGCGAGTTTCCCTTGATGAATGGCTTGGCTGCGGCTTAGAATGGCCCCCATTGGATGTAAGGATGGAATTAGGGAGATGGGGCATCGCATTCCAGTTTTGGCAGCCGACCGAGTGGTGCACTTTGCAGGGCGCACCACCTTCGCCGAAGCTTTGGAAGCGACTCTGTCGCAGCAGTGGATTATTGTCTCGCCCCGGGTCACGATCCGATTACATCGGACCCTTCCGCTGGATCTGAGGCTGGATTCGGACGGCACATCGGTCACCGTGACGGCTACGCCCAGGTACTGGAGCGGTGCGTTTTTGGGCATGCAAGTAGAGGTTGCGTCCCCGGAAGCCGCAGAGGTCATAAAGTCCCAACTTGCGGGGTTGCGGCGCACCCTGGCCGAATTCCCCGAGGACGAGGAACCGGCAGCGGACGAAGCGGGGTCCAACTTCTTCGGGAGCAGCACCTCCGAGATTCCTGTGTATTCCGAGGGTGGTTTAGGCGGCAGCGGAAATTCAGCGGGCAGTGGCTCAGAGAGGGACTTGCCGTCGGTTCGAAACACGTCAGGCCGTTCAAGCCTGTCATCGGCATTCAAAGAGCCCACGTCCCAGCGCGTGGTACAGCTCCCGCCCAATACAGCCGGTTCATCCTTGGGGACGCGTTCCCATGGGCCAGGCAGCACGACCACGACATCCAAGGGTGCCGTTCGGGACCGCTCGTCGGATTTTATCGAGGAACCCACTCAGCCAGGTGTGCAATTTGCTGCCGCGGGTGCTGCCTTTGGGATGTTGGCCTCTCAGATGACCGAGGTCTCTCAGCATGGGCTGTCGCAAGCCTGGGGTGTGACCGACGATGGCATCTGGAATCAGGTCTTCCAGGGCGTCACTTCGAAGACTCCTGGTGGTACCAGTACCGCAGCCATGGAAGGCGAGTTTGTTGCCTTGGATCTTGCCGAAGTGGCATCGGTTCCGCTCTACTTGTCCGCCCGTCTGTTGCTGATGCCCGACGACGTCCGGCTATACACGCTGCTGATGGCTCTGTCGCTGCGAGAGACGACCTGCAAAGTGACCCTGGAACACGAGGGCGACTCGGGCCAGGTTTTGCTGCGGCGCGGCATGTTGGTATGGATCGATCCTCCGGGCGTTGACTCGGACCAGATGTTGGGAGAGTTGCTGCTGCAGTCCGGATTGGTGACTGGGGCGCAGCTTTCCGAAGCGGTGGGACTGGCGCAATCCGAGGGAGAGTCACTGGGGGTCAAGCTCTATGAAAAGGGCTGGCTGACCCTGGATGTACTGAACGAGCGCTTGCGAGAGTTGCGGGAAGCCCTGGTCTTGACCCTGTTGGAAAGGGCACAGGCAGGGTCATTCCGAATTGAAGCGGGCATTGAATCCAGCAAACGTCGGGACCCCGTTCGGGTTAATCTGGTAACGGTGCTTGCGGCGTACATTCGCCGTCGCATCTTTGCCAGCGACCAGACCACTCTGGCCCGCATCCTGGAACCGTTCCAAGACCGATTCCCGCGCTACCGTGAGAATCTGACGTTCCCCAAAGAGGCGGTTGGTATCACGGCCAGTGAGCAACTTCTGATTGATTCGGCGTTCATGGGCCGCGCTCCGCTGGGCAGTCTGCTGGAAGAAGAGGCGACTTGCTCCAAAGAGTGCATGGCGTTGATGATTCTGCTTCACCATTTGGGGTACTTGGACTGGCTGGAAGAGTCCTTGACCGCCGATGGTGCTGCCAGCGTGGAAGCCTATTTGGAACGCCGGCTCAAGAACCTTCGGACTATGGGCCATTTCGAGCGACTGGATGTGCACTGGGCCACCCCACCCTCTCGGCTGGAGTTGGGCATGCGCATGGTGGTCAACCGATTTGGACCGTTATCGCATCTGGCCCGGCATTCATCGGCTTCTGCCAGGCTTTGTGCCCAAATCGTCTCCTTGTGCCAGGAGTCGTACGGAGCCCTGCTGGACCCCGAGTCCAGACGAAAACATCGAGTCAGCCGATACGGCGAGTCCAAGATGCAGTATGCGGCCCGTTTTCTGGCCCGGCAGGCCATTCAACTTCACGATAAGTCCGTCGGTGTCCCGGCAATTCAGATGCTGGAGTCGGCCATCGACCTGATGGCCGAAGAAGAGTGGATCTCCTTGCTGGAACAGTGGAAAGCGACTCCGACCGAGTCATAGTACAGAACGACATCCAGTGCCCCGGTTTTTTTCGGTCACCCCGGTGTGTCTGTGCCACGACCGTAAGGGGCCGTCGAAAAAGGTCCACTGGTTGGGG
>CAYTWV010000545.1:0-3302 GCA_964442235.1 uncultured Myxococcales bacterium
TGCGCGACCGGTTTCCAAGGGTACTGGCAAGGGGAAGGCCGCTGCGGGGTTTAAGACTGAAGCCGTAACCAAGAAGCCGGCACGGACCAAGGCCAAGGCCAAACGTACCCTGACGCCGGAGCTTCGAGAGCAGGCCTCGGTGTCGGTGCAGCCCGTAGTCGAACTGCCTTCGCAACCCAAGGTGCCTCAAGGTGACGAGCCCAGCTACGAGCCGTTTGATGAACACAAGGGGTTGCCCTGGTCCTACGGACGCAATCGTTGCATCCTGATGCTCAAGAGCCCCGAGTGGTACTTTGTGCATTGGGATTTTGACGCCGTGTTGGAACGAAACATCCTGGGCGCCGGTGGCAAGCCTGCACTTCGCTTTGTCCGCAATGGGGTGCAGGACCGAAACGTAATCGACATCATGCTTCTGGACCGCCGCCACTATGTGAACATTCCCGGGCAGGAAGGCCAGGTGAAGGTGGAACTCGGGGGTGTCTTTGGCACGGGGTTTGTGGCGTTCCTCACCTCCAATTCCGTGGATGCCATGCGAAGTGTCCCTTCCAAGGATGATGCCATCGAATTCGTGATTCCCGAGTGGCTGGACTCTGACGTGACCCTCACCCATAGCCCCATGACCCGATTGGAATGGGAGAGCCTGTTCGGGCCCGTTCCCGTTGACGTCCCTTGGTACAAGGCTCGCAAGCCGAAGGCGAAATAACATGGCCGAAGAACGCGTGGCCCCGAAGGGGTTTCTTAGCATCGTACTTCATGCCCACCTGCCTTTCGTGCGGCATCCGGAGTTCGAAGAATATCTGGAAGAGGAGTGGTTGTTCGAGGCCATTCTGGAGACCTATCTGCCCATGCTGCAACGGTTCGTTCAGCTTGAGGACGAGGGCGTTCCGTTCCGGTTCACCATGACCGTCAGCCCGCCGCTGGCTTCCATGCTGGCCGATCCGGTACTTCGACAGCGTGCCATTGGCCACCTCTCGAAATTGCAGGAATTGGCTGACAAAGAGGTGCGTCGCACTCAGGCCGAGCCCGAACTGCACCCCGTGGCGTGTTTCTATCGCGACCGACTGGCCTCCCTCCGAGACCTCTGGCTTAACCGCTTCGGCGGGGACATCGTTGGGGCCTTGCGCGGGCTGCAAGACCGAGGCTGCCTGGAAATCATAACCTGTGGGGCGACCCACGGTCTGTTGCCTCTGATGCAGGTCGAGCCTCGTGCGGTCGAAGCACAGATCAAGGTCGGTGTGCAGGCCTACGAGCACTTCTTCGGGCGAAAACCCAGGGGCATCTGGCTTCCGGAATGTGCCTACTATCCTGGTCTGGACGAAATTCTGGCCAACGAGGGGATTCGGTTCTTCTTCGTGGACTCCCACGGCCTTTGGAATTCAACCCCCAAGGCCCTTTACGGCGTCTACGCCCCCGTCATCACCAACAGTTCGGTCGCTGCCTTTGCCCGTGACCCCGAATCCAGCAAGCAGGTCTGGAGCAGCAAAGAAGGCTATCCCGGCGACTTCAACTACCGAGAGTTCTATCGAGACGTAGGCTGGGATTTGGATTTCGACTATATCCGCCCCTACATCCAGCCCACCGGGCTGCGAAAGTTCACCGGTCTGAAGTACTACCGCATCACCGGCCCCGGCGACCACAAAGAGCCTTACAACCATGATGTGGCCATGGCCAAAGTGGCCGACCATGCGGGCAATTTTATCTTCAACCGTGAACAACAGGTCTCCTATCTCAATGACATCATGGGACGCCCCCCCATCGTGGTCAGCCCCTATGACGCCGAACTCTTCGGCCATTGGTGGTTTGAGGGCCCCGACTTCCTCTACTACCTGGCAAAGAAGCTCCACTTCGATTCGCAGATCGTAAAGCTGACGACCCCCATGGAGTATCTGGACCACTTCCCCGCTCAGCAGCGCTCTACTCCCGCACACTCCAGTTGGGGCGACAAGGGATTCTACGACGTGTGGGTAAATGGCTCCAACGACTGGATTTACCCCCACTTGCACGAGATGGCCGAACGGATGGTGCGGCTGGCCGACTTCTATCCCGATGCCGAAGGCATTCTGGGCCGGGCCCTGAATCAGTGCGCCAGGGAGTTGCTGCTTGCACAAAGCAGCGATTGGGCCTTCTTGATGTCCACCGGCACCGCCGTCGAATACTCCACCCGCCGCACCAAGAATCACGTCGGCCGGTTCCTGAAACTCTACGACCAGATCGTGAACCAGTGCATTGATGAACGGTATGTTGCCGAACTGGAAGGCTACGATAATATCTTCCCATTCATTAATTACAATATCTATCGAAGCTAGCCGAAAGGTTGGATGGATGAATCCCCTCTCCCGACGGGAGAGGGCAGGGTGAGGGCACGATGGACGTCCCAAGGTGTGCGGCTGGCACCAGGGATTCGCAAACCGATTGTACTAGACAGCTTTGTTTTGATCGCTGGCCAAGACAGGTTCGATATGGCCGGCGAGCCTACTTCGCCAAGGCTACGTAGGCCGAGGCGCCCGTTGGGCAAGGCGGCCTGCAGGGCGGAAGCGGAGGCGTGCTTGGCACGTCGAGCACACCGACCCAAGGCCAACGCAGCCCAGCGGGATGATCGCTGGTCATAGCGGACCTGTTCATGTCCCAAAAACCCTGTGCCCCAAGATTGGTTCGCGTGTAGACTGCGGGTTCCCTGTGGGTGTCGCCCTGCCGTAGGAGGACGTCGTGGACTTGCTGGAATTGATCAAAAGCCGCCGCAGTATTCGTCGGTTTTCTCCCACGCCTGTAGCCAAAGAGATGGTCAAGGCGCTATTGGAATGTGCCATGAGTGCGCCATCGGCTCATAATCGGCAGCCGTGGCACTTCGTGGTGATTGAGCAGCGGGATCTTCTGGATCGGATTCCGGAGATTCATCCCTATGCCAAGATGGTGACCCAGGCTACTTTGGCCATTCTGGTCGTGGGTGACCCCTCGCTGGAGCATGCCCCTGGGTATTTCGTCCTGGACTGTTCTGCCGCGGTGCAAAACACACTGCTGGCCGCTCATGCCCTGGGCCTTGGGGCCGTTTGGGTGGGGGTCTATCCCAGGGAAGAGCGAATTAAGGCATTCGGGGAGCTGTTTGGGATTCCGGCCCCACTGGTCCCCTTTGCATTGATTCCCATCGGCCACCCGGCTGAAGAACAGGCCCCGGGCAACCGCTACAACGAAGAACGAGTCCACTGGAACCAGTTCAAGCGGAGGGAAGCATGACCGTTCGCAAAACCGACTACACATCCGGGCTGATGAATCTAGTTGGCGACACACCGCTGGACAAGCTTGAA
>CAYTWV010000546.1:0-2237 GCA_964442235.1 uncultured Myxococcales bacterium
ATTGCCTCAAGGGAAGCGGCCAGCGTCGGGAAGCGGTAGAAGAACATTTTCGGGTCCACGGGACCTCCGTTCGATCCCGTGTATAAGATGGGAAAACGCTAAGAAGTCAAGCCAAACGTCATTTGATCAAGTCCTTGAGGTGGAACGAGGCGAGGATGTCAACGGGCACATCTTTCACTTCGAGCAGTTTGTCCCGCATGTCGGGCGTCAGAAGACCGAAGTCCAGAATCAACTTGGCGGCCTTGTCTACGTCCTTGTTGATCAAGATCGGAGCCAGTTCGCGAACCAACGCTTCGGCAGCGGGTTTCAGCCGGTCCAGGTCCACACGATAACGTCGGGTCGTGGGGTCGTAGAGGAAGGCCTTCTTGCGTGCCATGAAGTTGAACGCAAGTGCCTTGGCAACACCGTGGACCCCCTCTTCGTCAAACCGCAGCACTCGGAACGCCTGAGTGATGAAGGTGGCACCCAGGGACGCATAGGAGCGTTTGTCCATGAGTCCTTTCTCGGACAGGGTCATCAGGGTCAGCAGTCCCACGACATCTGAGAAGGTCTCTTCAATCACCAGAATACGCTGTCTGAGTTTGGTCTTCTCCTGCCCGTCGGGGACGGACTTGGCGGGCCGGATGCTGCGGGCCAACTCCGTGGCGATGAACAAGTCGAAATAGGAGCCGAAGGTCACCTCCACGTTCTGGTCCTCGGCGACCACTTCCCGGGAGAGCGGCTGTGCGGTGTAGGTGAACTTCGCTCGGGCCACGTTTCGAAGCACCACCTGCCTAAGGCCCTTTTGCCCCTGCACCCTGGGATCGTTGGGAAGAGAGAAGGCCAGGGTCTGGCCTGCAGAGCGTGCCTCTCCGGCCGCGTAGATCTCGTCGGCGATGGTCACAGGGTGCATTTTGCCCACGATCATTGCGGCTCTCTGGTCGGGGGTCAGCGGCAACGCCGCCAGGACTGTGGGGATTTCCTCACGCAAGCCGGCGAAACGCTCCGTTTCTGCGTCATCGCGCCAGGCCAGGATCGCTTCGAAGGTGGTTTTGGCACCCATGAAGGCGTCTTCGTAGAACTCGTAGGGCCCGGCCACCACGATGAGTGGAGAATCCGAAGAGTCCATCCACTTCAGTTCGCTGGAGTAGTAGTCGTCCGAGAGGAACGCCTCGGATCGGGCCGTGAGGAACTCTTTGAGCGGCTTCCAGGGGGCCATGGCTGCGGCCTCTTTTAGCAGGGCAGCGGCCCGCTCCAGTTGCTGTTTGTACTTCACGGAGTAGCGGATGGCGACCAGTTGGGAGCCCTGCCGCCTCACCACGGTGTAGGGGCTGAGAAGGTCGCCCATGCTCTCGGGGTGGGCATCAAGGTAGTCCTGGAATTCTCCGTGGGAGAGGTCGGTGGGATAGAGTGCGGCGCCTTCTGGCTTCATGCGAATGCCCACCAGCGGGGAGTTTCCTGCCAACCTGTCCCAAGGTCCGTGATGTGCTGCCATCAGTTTGGCCAATCCCTGGGCCCGGTCCCCCTGGTCCGCCAGCAGCGTTTTGTACACGTCATAGCCGTTTTGCGAGACCTGTTCCCAAAAGATCTCGTCCAGCAGGTCTGCGGCCTCGACCAGCTTCCTGATCAGAGGAAAGACCTTGGCAGGAATCCGGCCGGGTTCCACGCCAACGGGTGCCACGGCAAACTGCCCCAGCTTCCCCACCACAACATCATGGGACACTGCTGAAGCCAGAATGGCGTCCAGACTCCCCGACGACGTCGCATCCGCACGAGTGGTTTGCGGCAGACAGAGTAGAGCCGCTACGAGAAACAGACCACGCGCAATCCGTTTCATGGTGCCCTCCTTCCTTCGGTGTTGTTACCCTTACACTAAAACCATCCGTGGCCCAGGGCAACCCCCTTGATCAAATGAGATTGGGCGAAAGGCCTCCACAAGGATTGCAAAGCCGATTTGCCTTAGGTTATTGTCCGCCCCAAGAGTGCGGGAGGGTCTCATGTCGGTATCCAGCGTCATCGTGAAAGGAATGCAGGAAGGGTCGTGGATTCGGAAGATGTTCGAGGAGGGGCAGAAACTGGCGGCAATCCACGGGAAAGAGAACGTCTATGACTTCTCGCTGGGCAATCCCGACTTGATGCCCCCGCCCGAATTCCGCAGGGTGCTGCTGGAAGAGGCCGCAAAAGAGGCGCCCCTGATTCACTGCTACATGCCAAATGCGGGTTATCCGGCGACTCTGCAGGCCATCGCAGATCATTAC
>CAYTWV010000546.1:2247-3294 GCA_964442235.1 uncultured Myxococcales bacterium
AGAATTGGTTGAACCTTCCGTTCGGGGCAGAACATATCGTCATGACCAGTGGGGCGGGCGGAGGCATGAACGTCGCCCTGAAGTCCATCCTGGAACCCGGGGAAGAGGTCATCGTTCTGGCTCCCTACTTCGTGGAATACAAGTATTACATTTCGAACCACGGCGGGCGCATGGTGGTGGTGAAGACCGGCGAGGGGTTCCAGCCCGACTTGAATCGCATCGCCGACGCCATCACCTCCCGGACCCGGGCCATCATCGTCAATTCGCCCAACAACCCCACGGGCGCTCTTTACCCCCGAGAGACGCTGGACAGCCTGGGCGCTTTGCTCAGACAACGTTCGGAACTTCATGGGAAGCCAATCTACATGCTTTCCGACGAACCTTACCGAGAGCTGCTGTACGATGGGCTGGCCTACCCTTCTCCGCTGTTGTCGTACCCGTGGACTCTGACGGTGACATCCAATTCCAAGGACCTGAGTCTGGCCGGTGAACGCATCGGGCACATTGCCATACACCCGCACTGTGAAGCCGCAACGGATCTCTTTTCGGCCATGACTTTCTGCAATCGAATTCTGGGTTTTGTGAACGCCAACGCATTGATGCAGCGCGTCGTAGGTCGGCTTCAAGGGGCTCGAGTCGAGACGCTGATCTACCAGCGGCGCCGCGACCTGTTCTGCCGCCATTTGCGGGCCATGGGTTTTGAATTCACGTGCCCCCAAGGGGCGTTCTATCTGTTCCCCAAATCCCCTCTGGCGGATGACCGTGCCTTTGCCGAGTTCATGCTGGACTACCGGGTTATCGTGGTCCCGGGATCGGGATTTGAAGGGCCGGGGTTCTTCCGCATTTCGTTTGCAGTACCCGAAGAGACCATCTCCCGGTCCCTTGAGTATTTCGAAAAGGCTGCGCTGAAGCTGGGACTGAAGGGGTAGACCGCTCTGGTTATTCTTCCGACTGAGACGCCTGAAGCGATGCGATGAGTTCGTTGGCCTGACGGACGCGGCGGAAGGCCTCTTTGACCAAAGCCAGGGCCAGCAGCGGATGCTGCAT
>CAYTWV010000547.1:0-3293 GCA_964442235.1 uncultured Myxococcales bacterium
CAAGGGGCCCGAGCGCATGGCGGTGGCGCAGCGGCGTGTTGCGGAGACGGGGCTGCCTCTGGTGTACGTGAATACGGTGGGGGCTCAGGACAACGGAAAGAACGTGATTCTGTTTGACGGGGCCAGTTTTTTCCTGGATTCGGACGGTCGATGTCTGATGCAGTGTCCCTCGTTTGAGGAGGGGCTCTATTTTCTGGGAGAACAGGGCGTCGGGCGGCCGTTGGAGCGAATCGATGAGATGGCTCAAGGTCTGGAGTTCGGCATCCGCCAGTTTTTCGGTCGGACGGGCCATTCGGGGGCGGTCATCGGGTTGTCGGGGGGCATCGACTCGGCGCTGAATGCTGCGTTTCTGACGAAGGTGCTTGGGCCGGAGAATCTGCTTTGCCTGAATATGCCCACGGGGTTTTCCAGCCAGTTGACCCGAGACAATGCGGCGGAGATGGCTTCCCGACTGGGTGCGGAATATGTGGTGTCGCCCATTCAGGAAGTGGTGATGCTCAAGCGAAGGCTTTACGAAACCCACTCGGGGCGGCCCATGAGTGGGCTTGCATTCGAGAACGTCCAGGCCCGGGAACGGGGCAACGTGTTGATGACTTGGGCTCAGGAGCGCAGCCGGCTGGTTGTGGGGAATGGAAACAAGACGGAGTTCCAGCGGGGGTATGCCACGCTGTATGGCGATCTAATTGGTGCCATTATGACCTTGGGAGATATCGCCAAGACGGATGTCTATCGGTTATCCGATTGGGTAAACCGGACTTGGGGCAACTGGATTCCGCAGGGCATTATCGATGTGGCCCCGTCGGCCGAATTGTCTGATGCGCAGGACGTAAATCAGGGTCTTGGGGACCCCTTCGACTATGATGTGGAAGCACCCATGGGAGTGGAAATCGTGGAAAACGGGCGGTCCCCCGAGGAACTGCGGCGGCTGTTCCAGGAGCAGGCCCTGGACGCCGAGTTGTGGCGGCCGGTGCGCCAACCGACCACGGTGTACCAGAAGATGTCAGCGGAAGCCTTCGAGGCCTATGCTTGGGGAGTTTTTCGAGCCATCGAGGCCACGGTGTTCAAGCGGGTCCAGAGTCCACCCGTGTTGAAACTCTCCAGGCGGGCCTTTGGGTATGACCTGCGGGAGAGCCTGTTCTCTCGGTTGGGTTAGAACATCACCGTTCCATGCACCGGGCGGGTGACGCCGAAGATGCTGGCCAAGGTGGATGCCAGGTCGGCAAAAGAGGTGCGTGTACCCAGATTCAGCCCTGCGGGCACCCCGGCGCCGGCCGCCAGAATGGGGACATATTCCCGGGTGTGGTCGGTGTGAGCGGCGAAGGTTGGGTCGCATCCGTGGTCTGCGGTGATGAACAAGGTGGTATTCGAGTCCATCTCGCCAAGCAGGCGTCCCAGCCAGGCATCGGCTTCCATGAGGCCCTTTGCGTAAGCCTGCGGGTTGCGTCGGTGGCCCCATGTCATGTCGAAGTCGACCAGATTGGTGAACACGAATCCGTAGTCCAGCTCATGATACGCCCTGAGCGTCTGCTCCATGCCATCGGTATTGCCCTCGGTGTGGATACACTTGGGGACACCACGATCCGCAAAGATATCCGCAATCTTGCCCACACCAACCACCGGAACTCCCATTTGCACCAGGTGATCCAGCAGCGTCGGGCCGTGAGGTTCCATGCTGAAATCTTTGCGGTTGTATGTGCGCTGGAACGCGCCGGGTGTTCCGACAAACGGGCGAGAAATCACACGCGCCACGCGGTAGGGGTCCAGAATGTTCCTGGCAATACGGCATACCCGATAGAGTTCTTCCAGGGGAATGCGCTCTTCGTGGGCCGCAATTTGAAAGACCGAGTCCGCAGAGGTGTACACGATCAGTTTGCCTGTGGCCAGGTGTTCGGGGCCAAGCTCCTCAAGGATGGCCGTGCCGCTGGCAGGCTTGTTGCCCAGAATCTGATAGCCCGACTGCCGCACGAACGGGTCGATGATTTCGGGTGGGAAGCCATCGTGGAACGTCCGGAAAGGACGAGTGGAGACCAGCCCCATCAACTCCCAATGACCTGTCGTAGTATCTTTGGCCGGCGAGGCTTCGGCCATTTTGCCAAAGGCCCCCGAGGCTGAAGCACAGCGGGCTACGCCGGGCACATCCAGCACGTTTCCAAGGCCCAACTTCTCCATCACGGGCAGCGAAAACCCAGGCAGGCTGCCTGCAGCATGGGCCAACGTATTGGCACCCTGGTCCAAGTATTGGGCTGCGTCGGGCATGGCGCCAACGCCAACCGAGTCCAGGACCACCACGATTGCTTTCCTTTTCTGCATCAAGAACCCTCCGGCGAAAGCCATCTGTTGGGCTCTCGCATGGGACGAATGTAGGAGAGCGAAGGGTTTTTTGCAACCAGCGACCCTGGCGCTACACTTCGGGCATGAGATGCTGGGCCCTTAGCTTTATGATTTCTATCTTGCTGTTGGCGTCCTGCGCCACCACGGGCACTTCTTCCCGCAAGAGCACCAAGCAGCGCAAGGCAACAACGACTCAAGGTGGGGGAGAACCGGCTTCGGTGGGCAGTGCGCAACTTCCCAAGCCCGGGCAATGCGGCAAGTTCAAGGGCTTGATTGCGGACTTTGCCAAGGAATACGGCCTGGAGCCGGAGCTGGTCATGGGTGTGATTCAGGTTGAATCGGGATACAACCCCGGAGTTAAGTCCCGGGTTGGGGCAACCGGACTGATGCAGGTGATGCCTCGGACCGCGACCCACATGAAGTGCGATTCGCCGCTAACGGACCCCGAGGCAAACATTCAGTGCGGCTGCAAGGTTCTGAAACGATACTTGGACCTGTACAACGGCAACCTGGTGTACGCCCTGTCCGCCTACAATGCAGGCCCGGGCAACACCAATCCATCCCGGCAAGAGGGCAAGACCCCGTTCAATTTCGACTACGTGGAGAAGGTGCTGCGTTGGCGCAATGTCTTCGTCCGTTTGGGGTGCAACTAGCTACGCTCAGATTCTGGTGTGACTCCCAAAGCCTGATTCGCCGGCTTAGCCATTCATGGTGTAGGAGTGCAGGGTGCTTTGCGCCATGGGAAGGTAGTTTACGCCCAGGTAGGTGAACAACACGGCCAGGAATCCAACGATGGCCAGGGCCACGGTGGCCTTGGGGGTGATGCCCTCGATGCGGCGCATGTGCAGCCAGACGCCGTACAGAATCCAGGAAATCAGGGCCCAGTTCTCTTTGGGATCCCAACTCCACCAATCCCCCCAAGCCACTTTTGCCCAGAAGGCGCCCAGGATGAGTCCTATGGA
>CAYTWV010000548.1:0-207 GCA_964442235.1 uncultured Myxococcales bacterium
AGTTCTTCCGAGTCACCCACAGTATCCCCGATGCCCTGGGGTTCATTCTGAAAACCCCGTTCGGCAACATCGTGCACACAGGGGACTTCCGCATCGACGACCACCCCACAATGGGAGAAGCCTTCGACCGCGAAACACTGAAAAAGATCGGCGACGAAGGAGTACTGCTGCTGATGTCCGACTCGACCAACGTCGAGAAGCCAGGGC
>CAYTWV010000548.1:217-3292 GCA_964442235.1 uncultured Myxococcales bacterium
AAGCCATCGACGGCATCATGGGATTGGTCGAGAAACACCCGGGCCGCGTGCTGATTTCCATGTTCTCCTCAAACATCGAACGAGTAGCACTGCTTGCCAAAGCCGCTCAGCGAGTTAATCGACGGTTCGGGCTGGTAGGCAGAAGTCTTTACACGTACAGCCGGGCAGCGCTGGAATCGGGATATGCCCCCTTTGATCCGGGCATGCTGGTTGCCCCCAGCTTTGCCGAAGAGTTGCCGGGGCCCAAGTTGATGCTGTTGGTGGCAGGAAGCCAGGGCGAACCCCGTTCGTCGCTGACTCGAGTCTCGGTAGGCGGCCACCCCGACATCACGATCCGTGAATCCGATCTGGTCATCATGTCCAGCCGAATCATCCCGGGAAACGAGCGGGACATCGGCAAGGTGGCCAACGATTTGGCCAGGGCCGGGGCGACCATCTACCACGAAGGCAACGCCAAGGTGCATGTCTCGGGTCACGCACAGCAAGACGAACTGCGAGAGGTCCTGGAACTGGTTCGCCCCAAGTTCTTCATGCCCGTGCACGGGGAGTATCGATTCCTGAAACTTCATGCCATGTTTGCCCAGCGTTGGGTCAAGGCACAGACCGTGATTGCGGACCTGGGTGACATGGTGACCGTTAGTGCGGACAAAGTCACCGTCACGGGCAAGATGGACGTTCAGCCCTTCTACGTAGAAGGCTCGTTGGTGGGCAACGCCGACGAGTTGAAGCTTAGAGAGCGCAAGAAGCTGCTCTACCACGGAATGGTGGTGGTCCGAGCCAAGGCCGTGAAGAAGAAGAATACGTCGCTGGTGGACGCATCCATTGCGTTGTTCGGTGTGCCCGATCCCGATGGGTCATTGACCACCGAACTGAAACACGCCGTGCAGCTGGAGTTCAAGGACCGGTTGACCGGGCTTTCCAAAGAGACCGTGCAGGCAGAACTGGAGTCCGTGGTTCGCAGGGTTGTGAAGCGCCGTCAGGAGCGCAAGCCGCTGGTTTATGCCGTGATCGAGGGCATCAAGTCCGACACCTAGCTCACTCTTCCATGCCATAATAGTCTTTCAAGAAATAGAGGTTCCCGCTCGAGTCGGCACCGGCCGTATGGTAGGTGATGTGAATCGGAATGGGGTGAATCAGGGGGAACTCTCGAGGTCTGCGCCCTTTGATCCAGACTCGGACGTCCTCCTCGGATACGTTCTGGTCCCGGTTCAACAAGATGAAGGCCAGCTTCGAGGCGTGTTGGACCCGGACACACCCATGGGAAAAGAGCCGAATGCGGAACCCGAAGAAGCGCTTGGACGGGGTATCGTGCAAATAGACCCCATAGGGGTTCTCGAAATAGAACTTGATGCGGCCCAAGGCATTGCCATCGCCGGGATTCTGGATGAACAGTTGGGTTCCGTTGGAGTACTCCACCACCCGGTAGTTGCCCCTCTCCAGGAACTGCGGGTCCTGCAGTGCTTTGGGGCCGATTTCTTTCGTGGCGATGGACTCCGGGACCCTCCATTCCGGATTCAGGATGACCTGGGTGATCACCGAATTGAGGGCTGGGGTGCGGTACATCCGCTCCTTCTTGCGCTTGCTTTCGTTGTAGTCCCAGCGGGCTGACCCCAGAACGGTGCGATGGTATGAAGCCATATTCCCGTCCAGGTACAGTTCCAGAAAGGCATGCGGAGACTGCACGTGAATGAAGTTCGGCTCCCAGGGGGGAATGGCCGCACGAATGGCCCGCAGCGCGGCGGCCACCTGTTTTCGCTTTTTTGATGCGGGGATCTCTAACAAATCCAAGGTTTGCGCCGAAAGGGGCGTGCCCCCTTCCAGCCCATGCATCAGCCTCAGTTGTCCCAAGGCGTTTAGCACGGCCGTATCGATGGACCCAGGGGTAGCAGAAGGCAACAGCCCCTCTTGGAACAACCGCCTTCGAAGGGCATCGGTTTCGGCCGTCTGCACTTGGGGCTTGGCCTTCAGGATGCTTCGTGGCACCGGTTCAAACCCACCAAGTTGGTCCACCAGCCGATACAGTCGATGGGCATCCACAAGCCGCTGGTATGCCGTGGTGACCGGTGCGAATCGGGCCAGCACCTGCTGCGGGGTGGGCGGCAGACTTGAAAGGACAACTCCAATGTGCTGAGCGGCCCCATTGTGCCCCGCCAGCATCTGTTCCCCAGCCGCGGCAAGGGCCGAAACATAGAGCGGGAAAGCCTGGCACAACAACGACCGCAAACGCTGGTCCTGCTGCGCATAGGCCCGCAGCTTCATGGCCACATCAGGGCGGGTCTGGTCCATGCGGTCCAGAAATTGGTGTAGCGACCACTCCTCTTCGCCGACCAGCGTGGGAAACAGCAACTCGGTATCGGCCAGCTTCGAGAACAACAACCGGTGTTCGGCTTCAACGGAAAGACACTCCTGGGCGAGATTGCACAGCGAGTCGAATGCCGCTGGGGCAGCGGTCAAACCGTGGTCCAGGCAGGCGTCACGCCCCTGGCACCAAAGCGCCACCCTGGCACAGTCCGGGGCCACAGGCAGACACGAGGGCCCCACACACAGCGCCGGCATTCCGGATACCATCAGCCCACCCTGCTGCAGTTGCAACTCGGTGGGAAGACAGACGGGCTGGCCCGGCTCGGGCACCAGGGCGTGCTGAAGCGACAGCGGGTCGAATCGCTTCACCATGACGTTGGGAACCGAAAGGGATGGGCCGCATCCCGTCCACAGACAGGTCGCTGCGACACCCAAGACCAGGCATGTCTGCCACGGGGGCAGGGTTTCACGAACTCTCATTGGCGAAGTGTAGCCGCAGCACCCACCACGTCAAACAACAGGCTCTGAACGGGTGCTATCGCCGGCGTGGCAGTGCCCGCAGGGTTGGGGCTTGGGGAAGGGGCAGCCGCCACTTCCCCATTGGCTATCCCACGGCGAAGCCACCGGAGAGAGCGAAAAGGAAGGGGCCAGGGGAAGTCCTCGTCCCCTCCAAGGCGCGGCAGCGGTCCCACGCAAGGCAGTCCGCTGCCTTCCCCAGTCCGCTGCCGTGCCCGGCGGGGGCGAGGGATCGCCCCCGGACCCCCGAATATTAAT
>CAYTWV010000549.1:0-3289 GCA_964442235.1 uncultured Myxococcales bacterium
GACGTGGGCGTCGGGCAGCCACGTGTGCAGCGGGAACAGCGGCACCTTGATGGCAAACGCCAGCGCAAAGGCGCCGAACAGAAGCCAGCTTTCCAGGTTACTTAGCACCCCTGTGGGTTTGTCACCCGCAATCACCGCCAGGATGCTCTCGTACTCCATCGTCTGCCCACCGATCTTGAAGTAGATATACAAGATCGCCACAAGCATCAGCAAACTGCCCACCATGGTGTACAAAACAAACTTCATGGTCGCATAGAATCGACGATGTCCGCCCCATACCCAGATAAGCAGGTACATGGGCACCAGCATCAGCTCCCAAAAGACGTAGAACAGGAAAAAGTCCAGGGCCACAAAGGTGCCCAGCATAGCCGCTTCAAGCGCCAGCAGAGCGATGCAGAACTCTTTGACTTTGTGCTCGATGCTGCGCCACGCCCCGGTCAGTGCGATGGGGGCCAGGAACGTGGTCAAGACCACCAGCCAGATGCTGATGCCGTCCACACCCACCTTGTAGCGGATGGTTTTGCCAATCCACATCCAGTTCTCCACGAACTGGAACGAGCCGCTCTTGCCGTCGAAGTGCACCAGCAGCCACAACGAGGCCAGGAACGTTGTCCACATGAACCCCAATGTCACGGCCTTGGCACTTCCGGGCAGCTCTTTGGGCAGCAGTGCCAGGACCGCAATGCCAAGCAGGGGAAGAAGAATCAGAAGAGTCAGAATGGGCATCGGCATCTTCCTACCCCCTTTTACAGCACCAGCCACAGGGCCACGAGACCCAGCAGCAAGCCTAACAGCGCACGGTGAACCTCGCCTCGGGCCAGGACCCCGTGGGCCAACCCCATCCCTCGCACAACCCAGGCCGATCCATTCACCAGCATTTTATCGATAAGGAACGCATCCACCACTTTGTGCAGACCCACGGAAATCCACTTCATGGGCTTTACAAACACCCAACCGTAGAATTCATCCACCCGGTACTTATCCAGCACAAAACGATAGACCGGCCCCAGCGCCTTGGCGATAGGTGCCGCGGCCTCGGGACCTTTGCGGTACAGGAAATAGCCACCCAGCAGCCCCACAACCCCCACCGCCACGCTGGCCCCAATCAAGGCCCAGTGGATGGCCGGAGAACTGTGCTCCAAGGGGGTGGTATACATGGCCAGAACCGGCGCAAACCAGTGTTCCAGAAGGTGGTTCTCGCCCGGAACTCCCATAAATCCGGCCACGATGGCCAGCAGCGCCAGCACCACCAAAGGCAGGGTCATGGTCCAGGGCGACTCGTGGACATGGTGAGCCGTGTGTTCGTCCACCCGGCTGGGGCCCAGGAAGGTCAAGGCAAACAGGCGCATCATGTAAAACGCCGTCATCAGCGCCCCAAGAAGGCCCGCCGCAAAAAACACCTTATACAACTCGGGATAAGCCGTATGGCCCAACCAGGCTGCGGTCAGAATCTCGTCCTTAGAGAAGAACCCCGACAACGGCGGCAATCCGGCGATGGCCAACGTCGAAACCAGGAAGGTCACCGCCGTGATGGGCATCTTCTTGAACAGCCCACCCATCTTAAAGATGTCCTGCTCTCCCGACATACCATGAATCACGCTGCCCGCACCAAGGAACAGGCACGCCTTAAAAAACGCATGGGTGGTAACGTGGAACACGCCGGCCCCAAAGGCCCCGCTGCCCACGGCCAAAAACATGTAGCCAAGCTGACTTACGGTCGAATAGGCAAGCACCTTCTTGATGTCTCGCTGGACGATGCCGATGGTCGCCGCAAACAGAGCCGTGGCAGCACCAACGCCGGCCACAATGGCCATGGCCATAGGCGCATGGACAAACAGGAACGAGAGGCGGGCGACCATGTACACACCCGCCGTAACCATGGTCGCCGCATGAATCAGGGCCGACACCGGGGTCGGGCCGGCCATGGCGTCGGGAAGCCACACATACAACGGAATCTGGGCCGACTTGCCCATGGCACCCACAAACAGCAGCAGGCAAATCAACGTCATATTGGCGCTGTTCTGCACCGGCGTCGCCCCGCTGGACGCCCACGCCTCCAGCGACTGAAAGTCCAGGTCGCCGTGGTTGTACATCAGCAGAATCAGCATGGCCAACATGAAGCCCAGGTCGCCGATCCGGTTGACGATGAAGGCCTTCTTGCCGGCCTTGGCCTTGTTCATGTCTTCGTACCAGAAGCCAATCAGCAGGTAGGAACTAAGCCCCACCCCTTCCCAGCCGGCGAAAAGCACCAGCAGGTTCTTGCCCAGCACAAGAAGCAGCATAAAAAACACGAACATATTAAGATGCGAGAAATAGCGACTGTAGCTTCGGTCGCCATGCATGTATCCAAGGCTATACAGGTGAATCAACGAACTGACGCCCGTCACCACCAGCACCATCACTGCCGACAGTCGGTCCAGTTGGAACGCAATGTCCAATTTAAGGAAGCCGTTATCCAGGAACTTCCACGCCAGGAACTGCAATGCGGTTTCGGGGTCGGGCTCGTTGTACAGGGCCCAAACCGACATCACGGCCACTCCGAAACTGCCCCAGACCGCCAGATTGGCCAACACCCCCGACATCTGGTCGCCCAGTTTGCGGCCCCAAAGGCCCACAACCAAAGCGCCCAAGGCGGGCAGAATCACAATCAGGGGCAGCAGGGCGAAGCTTTTGCTTATCACGGTGGTCTCCATGGCTTCCCCCCTACCCCTTCAACGTCGTCATCTTGTCCACGTCCAGACTTCGGACATGGCGATAGACCCCAATCAGCAACGCCAGGCCCACCGCCGCTTCGGCAGCGGCCAACCCCATGATGAAGAAGGCCATAACCTGGCCTCCCATGTCACCACGAGCCCGGCTGTAGGCCACCAGCGCCAGATTGGCCCCGTTCAGCATCAGTTCCACGGACATCAGCATGATGATCAGATTGCGCCGAATCATCACGCCCAGAAGCCCGATACCAAATAGCGCAAACGCCAGAATCAGATAGTAGTTCAGCGGGACGGGCATCATTTCTTCTCCACCTCCCGGAAGAACCGATTCTTGCCAACCACCACCGCAACCACGATGGCTACCAGCAGCAGGACCGAAATCAGTTCAAACGGCATCAGGAACTGCCGCAGCATCACGTTGGCCACACCCGAGACGCCCCCAAAGGTCTCCCCGTCCACCACCGCCTCCGGGATCCCCGAAAGGTGGGAGCCGACGACCGGCAGCCCGGTGGCCATCGCCTCCAGCACCACGTTCGGCAAGCCATCGCGGTCACCATCGCCCGCCATCACCGATGGAC
>CAYTWV010000550.1:0-3279 GCA_964442235.1 uncultured Myxococcales bacterium
TCGCTGCCGTTTGTCAAGAGATCAAGGACTGCAACCTGCGAGGGCAGCCCGTCCTGGTAGGTACCGTCTCGGTTGAAAAATCTGAACTGGTCTCCAAGATCCTGACCAAGGACGAAGTCCCTCACAACGTCCTGAACGCCAAGAACCACGCACGAGAAGCCGACATCATCGCTCATGCCGGTCGAAAGGGTGCCGTCACCATCTCGACCAACATGGCCGGCCGAGGCACCGACATTCTGCTGGGCGGTAACCCCGAGAACATGGCCCGCTCGTCCAACCCCGGCGTGCCCGTCGAAGAACTGACCGACGTCATAGAGAAGTTCAAAGAACAGTGCCGCAAAGAACACGACGAAGTCGTTGGCGTGGGCGGCATGCACATCATCGGTACGGAACGCCACGAAAGCCGCCGAGTGGACAATCAGTTGCGAGGCCGAGCCGGTCGTCAGGGCGACCCCGGCAGTTCCAGATTCTATCTGTCGTTGGAAGACGACCTGCTGCGCATCTTCGGCGGTGACCGCCTTCAGAACTTCATGGACATGCTCAAAGTGCCCGAAAACGAGCCCATCATCCATCGCTGGGTGACCAAGGCCCTGGAAAAGGCACAAAAACGCGTCGAAGAAATGAACTTCGGCACCCGTAAAAACCTGATCGAGTTCGACGATGTGCTGAACCAGCAGCGCATGAGCATCTATGACCTGCGCCGCCGAGTTATGGGCAACGAACGCACCCACGAAATGGTGCTGGAAGCCATCAACGACGTGGTCGAGAAACTCTGCTCAGACACCTGCCCAGAAGAAATCGCCCCCGAAGAGTGGGATCTGGAAGGGCTGGCCACGGCGCTGAAGGCCTCAACCAATACCGAGTACTCATTCAAGGGAATTGAGGGGACCTTCGACAAAATCGCTGACCACGCCGTCGCCACGGCCCACAAAGGCTACGAAGACCGATGTAAGTCCATCGTGGACAACCTGACCGAGCTTCGAGTGCTTCGTGACGGCACCGAAGAGGGCGCCCGCGAAAAGGCGCAACGCCAGTGGGACTTCTATGAGCGTGAACGCTATATGCGTGAACTGGACAAACAGTGGCGCATGCACCTGGTCGAAATGGAGCACTTCAAAGAGGGCGTTTATCTGAACAGCTACGCCCAGAAGGATCCCAAACTCATCTATAAACGAGAAGGCTACAACATCTTCTCGGATATGATGCAGCGGATCCGAGTTAACCTGGTCGAACATCTGGCCCGCGTCGAAGTGCGTGACGACAAAGAGATCGAGCGTCTGCGCCAACTGCGTGCCCAGCAGCAGAAGCAGCAAGAGCAGATGAACTACGTCCACGGCGACGCCGCTCAGGCCCGTCAGCCCGTCCGCACCGTCACCCTGCGCCGCGACAAACCCAAAGTGGGTCGTAACGACCCCTGCCCCTGCGGTTCCGGCAAGAAGTACAAGCAGTGCTGTCTGCCCAAAGATGAGGCAGCAGGAGCGGCATAGAGCAGCGGTTCGTGTCCCCCCAGGCTGGCTCGTTTCCGTGTCGGCTTCTATCCCGCTGCGGCCATCTTCACCCTTTCGATCAACCTCTCGGCCGTCTCCGCATGATCGTCCAGATAGGCGACCGCCTGCTCGGCACCCTGCCCCATGCGTTCGCCGTCCACCGAGAACCACGACCCGGCCTTCTGCACCCAGCCGTTGTTCACAGACAGTTCCAGAAGTTCGGCATTGCGGCTGATGCCTTTGCCCCAGATCAAGTCCGTTTCCACCTCGGCAAAGGGCGGCGCCAGCTTGTTCTTCACCACCTTCAGCCTCATCTTGTTGCCCTTCACGCCCTCTCCATCCTTAATGACGGCACCCTTACGCACCTCGATGCGCACCGAAGAGAAGAACTTCAGTGCGTTCCCCCCCGTGGTCGTCTCGGGACTGCCGAACATAACTCCGATCTTCATACGGATTTGGTTAATAAAAAGGATTGTCGTTCCGTTGCGATTGCATACCGCTGCCAGCTTACGAAGCGCCTGGCTCATCAACCGGGCCTGCAAACCCACGTGCTGGTCGCCCATTTCGCCCTCAAGTTCGGCCTTGGGAACCAGTGCAGCGACGCTGTCCACAACAATGAAGCCGATGCCGCATTGCTGGGTCAGGATCGAGGCGATTTCCAGGGCCTGCTCGCCGTAGTCGGGCTGGCTGACCAGCAACTCCTCTACGTTCACGCCCAGCCGCCTGGCGTACCCGATGTCCAGCGCGTGTTCGGCGTCCAGAAAGGCCGCAAGCAGCCCCGCCTTCTGCGCCTGCGCAATCATGTGCAGCGCCAGCGTCGTTTTTCCCGAGCTTTCGTTCCCAAACACCTCGATGATGCGCCCCCTGGGGATCCCCCCAATCCCCAACCCCTGGTCCAGCAGCAGGCTGCCGCTGGGAAAGGTCAAGACGTTCTCCCGTTCGGTGCCTCCCATGGCCATCAGGCTTCCTTTGCCGAACTGTTTTTCCACCACACGAATCGCCTGAACGATGTTCTCTTGAATGCTCATCAACGCCTCCTTCCATCGGTTTTTGCACCCACTCACTGAATGACCCCATCCAGTTGTCGGTAGTTCAAGGCCTGGGCAACGTGCTCCAGGCCCACGCCCTGGTTGCCGTCCAGATCGGCCAGCGTTCGGGCCACCTTCAGCACCCGGTCATAGGACCTTGCAGACAAACCTCGCTTCTGGAATGCCGTCTCCAGCACCCGCGCACACCGCTCATCCACTTTGCAGAAGCGGGCCAACTCCGAGGGCAACATGCTGGCATTCTGGCAGTGGATTCCCCCCGCAAAACGTTCCTCTTGAATCCGCCTTGCCCTCATCACCCGCTGCCTTAATTCGGCCGAGGTGGCACCCGTTCGTTCGGTACGCAGTTGGTCAAACTCCACACCGCGAACATCCACGTGCATGTCGATTCGGTCCATCAAGGGACCCGAGATTCGAGACATGTATCGGGCTACGGTGCCGTCATCACAGGTGCATGCCTTGCGTTCACTTCCCCTGTTGCCGCATGGACAGGGGTTCATCGAGGCGACCAGCGTAAACGAAGCGGGAAACGAGCAGCTCATGCTGGCCCGGCTTACGGTCACAAAACGGTCCTCAAGCGGTTGCCTCAGGCACTCCAACACGGCCCGTGGAAACTCGGGCAGTTCGTCCAGAAACAGGACCCCGTTGTGGGCCAGACTGACCTCGCCCGGCCGGGGCACACTGCCGCCTCCCACCAGGCCCACATTGCTGATCGTGTGGTGCGGCGCTCGAAACGGACGCTGATT
>CAYTWV010000551.1:0-3275 GCA_964442235.1 uncultured Myxococcales bacterium
TGTCAACCAGGTGGGTATCCCCTTCGTCCTTGATTCCCGGCAAATAGTCATCGGATGCAAACGGAGCGGCCCCGGGTCGGTATTTCAGGGCCGGATCCTGCCCCTCGAAAGGTAGCTCCATTTCGGTTTCGCCCAAAGCTCCCTTCCCCATGTTGCCTTTGTTCTCCGCCACCTTCTTGGAATCGTCATGTTGGCCGGGTCCCTTGTCCGGGTCGTCCTTTTCCTGAGGGGTTGGTTCCGAGGGGTTTGCCTTGGGCGACCCGGCGGCCTTCTGAGGCACCTGGGGAAGCACAATATCGGGTGAAAACGGCTGCGGCGACTGGTCTGCCGAAGGCGACTTGGCCCGCATCTGTTTCTCGACCTTTTGCGCATATCGGGCAGCAAATCCCGATTCGGGCATTTCTTCTTTGGCCGGCGGTGCAATGGTCACGATTTGACCCGCAGGGGTCTCGCTGCCTTTTTCCTGCTCGTCGGGGGGCGGAATCAGCTCCTCTTTCGGGCGAACCACCACGGCACCGGCCGACTTTGAGTTCTCCTCGGAAGGAGGCAGCGGCTGTGGATCATTCTCCCAAATTACCTCTGGTTCCTTCTGCGTGACCGGCTTGAAAAGGATCTCGCCCGGGGAATGGGAGAGGGTGTAGTAGATCATCAGCGCCAGAGGGATCTGCAGTAAACTGCCCAGAACAAAGGCCACCAGCCAGCGGCGCCGCTGCTCAAAGGGGGATTCGAATGGGAACCAGGATCCGTGCAAGGCAGATTCTCCCGTACGCCCCAGTATAAGGCCCGCGATGCCAGGGTCAACGTGCCCAGACAAGTCTCAACGTTTTAGACCGGTTCAAATTCCTTGCGATCCGCAAGAGCGCGAGAAAGAGTGACGCCATCCAGATACTCAAGCGATCCGCCCACGGGCACACCCGTGGCCAATCGGGTAATTCGAAGAGGGTAGGGGGAGAGCGTTCTGCGCAGATACGTGGCCGTGGTTTCCCCATCGGCGGTCATGGGAGTTGCCAGGACCAATTCCTGGATCTTTCCCGCTGCGGCCCATTCTTCCAAGGCCTGCAAGCCCAAATCGTCGGGCCCAACACCTTTGAGCGGCGACAACAGCCGGTGCAGCACAAAATAGCGGCCCCGGTAAAATCCCGAACGCTCCATAGCAGAAAGATCCGAGATGCCTTCCACCACGCAGACCAATCGCTCTTCGCGACGAGAATCGCCGCATATCTCACAAAGCTCACCCGTGGATGCCAGGCCCCGACAAACCGGGCACAACGCCACCTTCTGATGAACTTCGCCCAGTGCGTCCAAGATCTCGTCCATCCTGTCGGGATGGGCTACCAGATCCAGGGCAGCACGGTCCGCCGAGCGTCGACCCACGCCGGGAAGGCGGGCCAGAAGCCCCACGAGTTTCTGCAGGGATTGAGGATAGTAGTCGGCCACGTGTCCCTACTCCTTCTTCTCCTCGGGAGGATCGGGAATGACTGAACGGACCTTTGCCCCGAACAGGTCGCCCAACACTTTCAAAACGGGCTGTCCGCGAAGCGTTTCCGCTCGTTTGGCCACGTCCACAGCAAAACGTTTGCGCCGCAGCGTGGCGATGGCCCCTTCCAACTCGTGTTCGGATTCCTCGGCGATTTTCACATACAGAACGCTGCCCAGGAACTGTTCGAGGCGGCCTTCCAGTTCGTTTTTGCGAAGGATCCCGCCCACACCTTTGGGAACACTAAGAACCAACACGCTCTCGTCGGTGATGGTCTTGGGAACACCCTCTTCGGCCACTCGGGCCGTCAACGGGTCCTTCCAGGCCCTCAACTGGGCCACAAATCGCTCCCAGAAAAGGGGCAACGTCTCAAACTGCCGCAGAATCTCCTCCCGGCAAATGGTGCCGCCCTGACGGGAAACGGCCTCGGAGGGTGCCGCCGCAGGTTCCGAACCGACCGAATCCTCTGAGGCCGCCACAAAAGCGCCGGACTCCTCTTCGGGAAGGTCCTCGTCTTCGGCCTCCAGTCCAGGCGTCAAGATCGAGGGCTCGGTGGTCACGGCCAGGGGGCCCGATTCGCTCTGGGCAGGACTCTCGGCAAGAGTTTCATCTAAGGCTGGCTCGGCAATCCCCGGGGTCAACACAAACGAGTTCGCTGCAGGCGTTGTTTCGGCAGGCTTGACTCGATCGACCACGGGCTCGGGAATCGGCTCGACCTTGGGTTCCGGCTTAGGTTCCGGCTTAGGTTCCGGTTTAGGTTCCGGCTTAGGTTCCGGCTTAGGTTCCGGCTTAGGTTCCGGCTTAGGTTCCGGTTTAGGTTCCGGTTTAGGTTCCGGCTTAGGTTCCGGTTTAGGTTCCGGTTTAGGTTCCGGTTTAGGTTCCGGCTTAGGTTCCGGGACCGGCTCGACCTTGGGCTCGACCTTGGGCTGGGGAACAACCTGGGCCACGGCATCCTGGGGCTTGGATTCATTCCGCTTGGGTTCGGCAGGGCGGACCTCGGGTTTGGGGCTGGCGCTGGCCGGTACGTGCACCACCTGAATGCTGGCGGGCCCCTTGGTTCCCACACCATCCAATTGGTGCACCAGCGAGGCCACATCCAGAATGGAGCCAGCCGAGGCGACCCTGACAAGGGCCTCTTCGGCCGAAAAGAGCGGGAAATCGCTTCGGGAAATTTCTTCCATAGCCCTCAAAAAGACCTGGAAGTAATAGTGCATATCCACCGTGCTGCGGTTGCCCACAGCCTGGGAAATTTCGCTCATTTCACCGGCGGTAAGGTCCAGCAACTCGTCGTTGGCCCCAACGGCCCGGTAGACCATGGCGTCACGAAGGGTCTGCAGCAACTCGCCCATGAAGATCTGGATATCCAGGCCGCTTAGATACACCGCACGCAGACTGCGCAGAGCCGATGCGACATCTCCATTCAGCAGAGCCCGCAAGGTATCCATGACCTGGGCGCCGTCGGCAATGCCGAGCACGTCGCGGGCATAACGTTCGGTCAACTCCCCATCCACGCCGGCCAGCAGTTGGTCCAGCAAACTGAGGCAATCGCGCACGCTGCCGGTGGTTCTGCGAACCAACACTGCAAGAGCCCCTTCTTCGGCCCGAATGCCTTCTTTGGCACAAATGGACGCCAGATGAGCCACCATGGCTCCCGCTGCCACACGTCGGAAATCAAACCGCTGGCATCGGGACAAGATGGTGGCCGGAACCTTCTGCGGATCCGTGGTGGCAAGGATGAAGCGCACGTGGGCGGGCGGCTCTTCCAGCGTCTTGAGCAAGGCGTTGAAGGCCCAGGTGC
>CAYTWV010000552.1:0-309 GCA_964442235.1 uncultured Myxococcales bacterium
TATCGAAGAGACCCACGGTCAGATGCCGAACCTGCGCATGGAAATTCGCTCGGAGCGCTGCAACCACTGCACCCACCCACCCTGCGTTGCTGCCTGTCCCACGGGCGCCAGCAACGTAAACCTGGGCGGCACCGTCCTTGTAACAAAGCACAAATGCACGGGTTGCAAGGCGTGTATGGCAGCGTGTCCATATGATAGCAGGTATGTGCACGAAGACGGATATATAGACAAATGCACATTCTGCCTACACCGGGTTGAGGCGGGGAAATTGCCCGCCTGCGTCGAGGTCTGCCCGACAAAGACACTTCA
>CAYTWV010000552.1:319-3256 GCA_964442235.1 uncultured Myxococcales bacterium
CGATCCCCGCGGTCGTGCGCTCGAGCACGGTGAGCTCGACCGCCGGGTACCGCTCGGCGAACGGCCCGAGCGCCCACGGCAGCACGTACGGCGCGAGCGTAGGGATCACGCCCAGCGTGAACGACCCCGACAGCGACGTGTCCAAGTTGTTGGCCTCTCGAAAGTACCGTGTCTTGCACCCGGAGACGGGATGCGAGCCCAACGTCTTCTTCCTGGTATAGAGGTGGCATCATGAATCCAGAAATTGATGGATACAGAACCAATCTCGGCGTAGACCCTATCGTAAGCATTTGGCAGTGGGAAATCCCGGTCTATCTCTTCCTGGGAGGACTGGTAGCGGGGCTGATGGTCATCGGGGCCATCCAGGAGTTGCTTTGGCCCGGCAAATGGGACAAACGGCTGGGCCGAATTGGGGCCATCGCCGGCATCGTACTGATCTCGCTTGGCATGTTGGCCCTGTTCCTCGACCTTTCACACAAACTGTATGTGTGGCGCTTCTATCTGGCACTCAAACCACTTTCTCCCATGTCCTGGGGCGCCTGGATCCTGGTGCTGGCCTACCCCGCCTTGGGCCTGTGGTTGCTGGGAGGCATCAGCGAGCAAGAGTGGGGCACATGGAGCCAGCGTTTCGGTGTGCTTCGTTTTGCCAATGGCTTGCGGTCATTCTCCGACACGTACCGCCGACAGATCCTTATTGCGACGGCGCTGGTGGGTGTGGGCCTTGGCTCGTACACCGGTGTCCTGCTGCAGACCCTGATGGCAAGACCGCTGTGGAGCACGGGCCTTCTGGCCCCCCTGTTCCTGGCCTCAGGCATTTCAGCGGGCGCAGCGTTCTACATGCTTTACAAGAAGAGTGAGGCCGATGTGAAGATGGCCTTGCTTCGATGGGACCTGGCCGCCATCGGCGTTGAACTGGCGTTGCTGGGCATTTTTGTGCTGGATAAGGCAGCGGGAACACAGATTGACCGAGAGGCCATTGGCCTGTTGTTGGCCGGCCCCTTCACGGGTGCGTTTGTAGGCCTGGTGCTGTTGGGCGGCATCATCACCCCGGCTTTGGTCGAATGGCAGGAACTGCGACATTCGGCATTGCCCGGTTGGCTGGCACCCATTCTGGTCCTGCTTGGAGGTCTTGCTCTGCGTGTCGTTCTGGTCGCAGCAGGGCAAGCCAGCAATTACTCCATGGTTGTTGGAGGCTGAAATGAGTATCAAAGAACAAAAGCTTTGGAATCCTTACGTGGCTGGGGTGATGCTTGGACTGGTTGTCCTGGCATCGTACTTGCTTCTGGGGCACGGCATCGGTGCGTCCGGTGCGGCCTCACGGGCAGGGGCAGCGATGCTCTCAACCGTAGCGCCCGAACATGTGGCCGACAATGTGTACATGGGCAAATACGTGGCCAACGGGGCCAGCGTCTGGGACGACTGGCTGGTCTTCGAAGTCATCGGCGTCTTTTTCGGGGGCCTGGTCTCGGCCTTCCTGGCTGGACGGCATAAGGCAGGCGTCACCCGGGGCCCGACGTTCTCGATTCTTGGTCGACTGTCGCTGGCCTTTGTGGGCGGCGTGCTGATGGGCTTTGCGGCCCGTCTGGCCCGTGGCTGCACTTCGGGCCAGGCCCTTTCGGGCGGCTCACTGCTCTCGGTGGGCAGTTGGGTCTTCATGCTGGCGGTGTTTGCCGGCGGATATGCCATGGCCCTTGCGGTAAGGAGGCAGTGGAAATGAACAACTTCCCCATTATGTCTTTTGAGGGTCTGCCGCACCAGTTGGAGTTCATCCCGGCAATCGTGCTGGGCTTCTTTTTCGGCTTCGTGCTGGAGCGTGGTGGGTTTGGAAGTGCCAAGGTGCTGGTCGCCCAGTTCTATCTGACCAACATGCGCGTCTTCAAGGTTATGTTCACGGCCATTATCACGGCTTTGGTCGGGTTTGGGCTGCTGGTGGGCGTTGGGGCGTTGTCGCTGACCGACATTGCGGTCCCCGAGTCCTTTATGATGCCCATGTTGGTGGGTGGCCTGTTGCTGGGGGCCGGCTTCATCATTTCCGGCTTTTGTCCGGGCACTTCCGTGGTTGCCGCCGCGTCGGGAAAGTGGGATGGGGTCGTCACCGTCTTGGGCGTCGCCGTCGGCTCGGTGGTGTTTGCCGAAGTGTACCCCTCTATCGAAGAGTTCTACCTCTCTACTCCCCAAGGCGTCTTCCTGCTCTCGGATCTGTTCGGAATCCCCTTCCCCATTCTGGCCTTGATTGTGGCCGCGGCTGCAGTCGCCATGTTCTTTGGCGCCGAGAAGATTGAGGCCATTTTTGCCCCCAAGGCCGGTGAGGAAAAGGAACTCTCCTGGAACAAGGGCACGGCAGTAGCGCTGGGCTCGGTCCTGGTCGTCGGCGCCTTGGGCATCGTCCTCTGGGGTGCGGGCAGCCCGCTGACTCCCACGGCCCCCGGCAAACCCATGGGCCTGGTGGAAACCCTTCCCCTGGCGGAACAACTGGTCTCGGACCCCAACGGAATTCTGGTCGTGGACGTCCGGGCCAAACCCGATTGTGAAGGCAAAGACCGGTTGCCCGGCGCCGTTTGCCTGGAAGATGTGGCATCGGACCTTCCGAACCTTTATGCCGGAAAGCAGTTGGTGGCCTACGCCGCCGGGCCCGAGATGCCCGATGAAGCCATGGCCGCACTCAAGACGTTCAAAGGCGAAGTGAACTGGCTGGCCGGGGGATATGCAGCGTGGAATACGCTGATTTTGACCGAACCCGCGGCCGATTCACCCCTGACCACCGCCCAGCGCACTTCCGCAGCGGCCCTGCGGTCGTATTTCACCGGGGCAGCGGCAGCAGCACCGGCTGCCGCCAGCGGCGGTGCGCCCAAGAAGGTGCAGCGCAAACCCAAAAAGGGTGGCGGCTGCTCGTAGCGGCCCCCCCAGGCCCAAGCCTATGGCTTGGGCCTGTCCCCC
>CAYTWV010000553.1:0-3244 GCA_964442235.1 uncultured Myxococcales bacterium
CCAGACGCTGCCCAGCTCAACCGGCTGGCTCCTGCTACTGGTGGTGGCGGCAATGGCCCTCTTCGGCCTGCGCCGCATTCCCTTTCGCAAGGGGCTCTCGGCGCTAGTCGTTGTGGCCACCTTGGGTGCGGCCTTGCCGGCCAACGCCCAGGAGGCCACCGCTGACATCCAGGCGTTCAAGGTCAGCCCCTTTTTCCAGGATGGCTTCCTGGTGGGCAAAGGCTTCGGCCGTGAGGCAGGTCGCTGGAACATCGCCCTCTTCCTGGATTACCAGAAAGACCCGTTGGTGTTCCGCGACAAAATCACGGACGAAGTGATCCACAAGGTCGTCTCGGCGCAAATCACCGCCCATATGGGAGGCGCTATCGCCATCACCGACTGGCTGGACGTGGGCGCCGTTCTTCCCGTGATTCTTTTCCAGGCCGGCGACGGGTACCCCGGAAAGGGGGACCCGGCCGCCTTTGGCGTGGGCGATTTCCGACTGGAACCCCGCTTGACCCTCTGGCATCCCAGTGACATCCCCTTTGCGGTGTCGTTCAGCCCGGTCATCACCTTCCCCACCGGCCAGACCGTTGACGCCACCATGGGTGCAGCCAATGTCACCTTCATTCCCCAAGCCAACGCAAGCTGGGACGCCAAGAAATGGGGCCTTGCCCTGAACCTTGGGTACAAGATTACCGAAAACCAGAAGGCCCTGGATCTGGCGTATCAGGATGAACTTCTGTTCCGGTTCGGCGCCTGGTTCGGACTCTTTCCCGAGAAGCTGGACCTGCACCTGGAAGCCGTGGGAGCAACCCCGGCCGCCAATCCGTTCAAGCAAGCCAACCAAAGCCCGGTCGAGATCCTGGGCGGCGCCATGTGGCACCTGAACGACGACTGGCAACTGGACGCCGGCCTGGGCAAGGGACTAAGCCAAGGTTACTCGGCACCCGACGTGCGCGTGTTTGCCGGATTCCGTTGGGAACCCAAACCCAAACCCATCGTGGATCGTGACGGCGACGGCTACAATGACCCCGACGACACCTGCCCCGATGAACCCGAGGACTTCGACAAGTTCGAAGACCTGGACGGCTGCCCCGACTTCGACAATGACAAAGACGGCATCTGCGACAAGTGGTTGGCTTCGGTCGCCGGCAAGGGCAAAACCTGCGCTCACAGCGACGCTTGCCCCGAGGTACCCGAGGACATCGACACCTTTGAAGATACCGATGGCTGCCCCGATGCGGACAACGACAAGGATGGCATCTGTGACCCGTGGGTCGCCGAAAAGAAGCAGGCCGACACCTATAAGTCCTTGTGCAAGCTGACCGATAAGTGCCCCATGGTCCCCGAAGATGCCGACAAGTTCGATGACGAAGACGGCTGCCCGGATCCCGATAACGACAACGACAAGATCTGTGACCCGTGGGTCGCCGAACAGAAGATGTCCGACACCTACAAGGCCCAGTGCCGTCTGTCCGACAAGTGCCCGTTGGAGCCCGAAACCGTCAACGGCGACGACGACGACGACGGCTGCCCCGAGCGCGCCAAGGTCGAAGGCAAGAAGATTGTCATTCTGGACCGCGTCCTCTTCTTCTTCGACAAGACCGAGATCAAACCCGAGAGTTTCCCGGTTCTGCAGGACGTGGCGAAGATCCTCAACGAGAATCCCCAAATCAAGAAGGTGCGCATCGAAGGCCACACCGACTTGAAGGGCAAAGCCGCCTACAACAAGACCCTCTCCCAGGGACGCGCCAAGGCCGTCATGGAGTTCTTGCTGAAGCAGGGCATTGACGCTTCCCGAATGACCTTCGCCGGCTTCGGCATGGAGCGCCCGCTGGTCAAGAAGGAAAAGACCGATGAGGACGCACAGCTCAACCGCCGTGTGGAATTCATCATCCTGGAAGTGGACCAGACCGGACCCAAGGTGGAAATTCACAACAAGTCCATCGTAACCCCCGAGAAATAGCCCTATAGAATGCCTGGACCTGGCCCCAGCGGCCAGGCCCAGGTGTGTCTGTGCCACGACCGAAAAAGCCTGTCGAAAATGTCGGAGCCAGTCGCCCCTAAGTACATCGAACGGATACGTGTCTGTGGCCTATTGTTGGCTTATCGTTGCCCACTCCCTAACGGTCGTGGCACTGACTCGTACACTTCGAGGTTCCCAGGGCTGGACTTTCCTGACACCCCGGTGAGGGAGTTGGCATCCCATCGATGGTACTCGGATCGGCAAACCCTATGTGGGACGAAACAGCCCTACATTGTTCGGGTCAACTACTTGCTCAGAGACTCGCAGACATCGCAGTGGAACGGACGGGGGCCTGACTCTTTGGGGGGACACGCCTCACAAATGGGGTCCACCGAACACTCGGCTTCCTGGCAGTTCACATTGGCCGGAGGCGTCTGGCCCAACGCAAACTGGGTCAGCCAATCCACAAACAACACTCCGTTTCGCTCTCGCTCATAAAATGCCTCGAACGGCAAAACGGTGTGCATGGTTCCCGCCGGGACATAGACCGAAAAGTTGGACAATGCCGTGGTCAACGTATTGACCGTCTCCTGCAGCCTTGCAGGCCACTCCTCGGTCTTGCCCCCCATGATCTTGTAGAAGAACGCCTGCTGGTCATCCCACGCCACCGAATAGAGCGAGAATCGATGCTGAGGGTAGTATCCCGCAATAGCCTGAAACATCTGGACAAACGACAGCGTGGAGGGATCCTGGGAAGCAATTTCGGGGATGAACTCGGGCAACGACTGCTGCGCCTGCCACACGTCCATACTTACTGCCGTAAAATCTCCGGCAACGGCCCCGGCGGCCGCATCCACCACCACCCGAATCGTCGCATCGGGGTAGTGTTTTGCCACCCAGGCCGAATGCAGCAACACCCCGTAACCCCCGGCGCTGGCCCCAGTCAACACCAGCGTTTCGGGGTTCTCTACCCGCTCGTATAACCAATCGTAGGCGCTGGTGGCGTTGAACCAGCCCCTGTGCTGCACATTCAACTTATCGGAATAGGCATGGTCTGTACGTCCCCAATGCAAATCCGAGGAACAATACGGAATATACACAACCGTCCAGTCCGGGAATGGGTGCTTCGGCGCCCCCAAATCCAGAATTCCAGCCAGCCGCTTCTGCTCCAATTCCTGCTTGAACTCTTCAAACGAAGGCACATCGGGCCGAGCCATGGCAGGCCCCATCATACAGGTCATCAGGTTCCAGCACGCACCGCCCGCCTGCATAAATATCAGGGCATGTTTCGGGTCC
>CAYTWV010000554.1:0-3242 GCA_964442235.1 uncultured Myxococcales bacterium
ATATAATATACGTAGATCACAAAAAGTTTATCGATTTCTCTGTCAAATAAAATTGTCATTGCAATTTTTTGTATCTCAATAAAAATTATTTTATTTGCTTCAGTTATTCTGTCTTCTTGCTCATCCTGTTCATCAAACAGAAGCTGCTGAGCCTCTTCGATGGCTTCCTGAATCGGCGCAAACTCTTTGTCCAAGTTGCCTTTGGAGCGCAATTCACTCTTCTTGAGCATCTGGGCCAGCAGCCCGTCTGCCTTGTCCAGTACCTTGCCCGCCTTATCCAACCGTGCCGTAAGCTCTTTGTTCATTCTTCTACCTTCTGCAACGCCCATGGGTCGCCAGGGGTACCCATGAAACCCGTTCCCAGTGCACCGGGCTGTTGTCCCGGCCGTGGCCCCGCATTATTGAAGCGCACGCTCCCGAAGTCAAACTCTGCGTGGCCCCATCCGCCAGGGGGCCCCCAACGGCCGCCAAAATGCAGGAACCGGACGCAGGCCCAGCTTCCCACCGCAAACTTCCCGGTTTTGGACCCAAAAACTGCTTGACGCGGGGCGCACCACGGTCTTAACTGCCCCGGTATTGCTGCGCGATGGGCTTTGGTAGCCTGTCGCCAGCCCCCTGTGAAGACTGCGGAATTCCCTTTGGAGGTGTCATGGAACACTCGGAGAGCGGCAAACGATTGCTACCCCCCAACGCCTACCGCAAACTGGAGCCCGGTGAGGAGTATGTCCCCATCGTGCCCGCCTCCAGAAACATGGCGGAAGTGACGCCCTGGTCCATTACCCTGGGCCTGATCATGGTCGTGATCTTCACGGCCGCATGCGTTTACATCGCCCTGCGTGCAGGAAGCGGAATTGAAGCCGCCATCCCCATCGCCGTGGCCGCCATCTTCTTTGGCAAGATGCGCAAAGTCCGCAGCACCATTCTGGAAAACGTCATCGTTCAGTCCGTGGGCCAGGCCTCTGGTGTGGTTGCGGCCGGTGCGGCGTTCACTATCCCTGCCATGTACATCATCTTCTTTAAGGATGACGCGGGGAACATCATCGAGCAGCTCACCCCCTCGTGGTGGCATATCTTCCTGGCGGCCCTGGTGGGCGGATCGTTGGGCGTTGGCCTGATTATCCCGCTGCGAAAATACTTCGTGAAAGAACGCCACGGCGAACTGCCCTTCCCCGAAGCCACCGCTGCGACCGAAATTCTGGTTTCCGGAGAGTCTTCGGGCGCCGGCTCGGGCAAAATCCTGCTGGCTTCGTTCGGCTTGGGCGCTGCCTATGACTTCCTGGTCGAGGGTGTGAAGGCCTGGAACCCGGAACTCACCACTCGAACCCTGTTCCGGGGCTTTGGCGAGTGGCTCTATAGTTTCCGAATCGAATTGAAGATGAACGCCATCGCTGCTCTGTTCGGCCTGGGCTACATCATCGGCCTGAAGTACTCCATGATCATCATGGCCGGCTCGGTGCTGGCCTATGCCGTCATCGTCCCCGTGCTGTATATGTTCCTGAACCAGATGGATGTGGTGCAATTCCTGGGTGCCACTCTGGTGGGAAGTGACGGCAACGCCATTCCCGGCGCCGTCATGGATGCGGGCTACATCTTCGCCAAATTTGTGAAGCCCATCGGCATCGGCGCCATCGCCACGGCAGGCGTTATTGGTCTCTTCCGTATGCGCAAAATCATCATTGGGGCCGTTGCACTGGGCTTCAAGGGCATCGGCAAGAAGGTTCCGGTAAACGAAGAACGCACCCAGACCGACATGCGGGCCACCCATGTGTTGCTGGTGCAGGGATTGACCACTTTGGCCCTGGGCCTGGTCTTTTTTGTGGTTTGCACCAAGTATTACTCGTTCCAACAGTCCGTGGTGTATTCGGCCGTGGGCATGGGCATCAGCTTCCTGCTCTCCTTCCTGTTTACGCCGGTGGCCGCTGAAGCCATCGCCATCGTGGGTACCAACCCCGTGTCGGGCATGACCCTGGTTACCGTGGTGACCGCCTCTCTGGTTATGGCCGGAATGGGCCTGACGGGCCCCAGCGGCGCCTTTGTGGTGCTGGTGGTGGGCTGCGCCGTGTGCACGGCCCTTTCCGTGGCAGGCGCTCTGATCTCTGACTTCAAGTTGGGCTACTGGATTGGGGCAACCCCCCGTTCACAGCAGGTCTGGAAGTTTGTCGGTATCGCCATTGCCGCTCTGGTTGTGGCCTTCGTGATTCCGTTGATGGATCAGGCCTATCAGTTCCTGGTTCCGGTGACCGGCGGCGATCCCCTGCCCAACGAGAAAGTCCTACCCGCACCCCAGGCCAGCATGATTGCGGCCGTGGTCAAGGGGCTTATGAGCGGTGGCCAGCAGCCCTTCCTGCTGTACGGAATCGGCAGCATCATGGCCATTCTGGTCACCATGGCCGGAATCCCCACGCTGGCATTTGCCCTGGGTATGTACATGCCCATCGGCATCAACTTCGCCGTCATGGCCGGTGGTTTTGTCTCGTGGCTGGTCGGCCGCAGTTCCAAGGACAAGGAAGTCTGTGAGGCTCGCAGCAACCAGGGAACCCTGGTCGCTTCCGGTATGATCGCTGGCGCTGCCATCTTCGGCATCGTGACGGCCATCCTTCGCTTGGACTGGACCGGTTACGCCATCCAGTACCTCAGCGTCGGTGAGGCCTATCAGGTGGTCACCGATCCCACCACCGGCGTGGCCTTGTTAAAGGGCACCCCGGCCGAGTGGTTTGAGGGCTTCACCGGCCAGGCCATCTCTATGGCCATGTTCATTATGCTGGGTGTTGCGACCTTCCTGCTTGCCCGTTGGGGAGCCAAGATGGATATGGCCCCCTCCAAGAAGGACTAAGCTCGCCCCGCTTCCCTTTCGGTAACTCAAGAGGTTCCGCAATATGGCTGACCTGGATTTCCCACAGTGGGTGCTTGCTTTGGTTTCCTCGCTGCGAGGAGCCTCTCACCTTCATCTGGCAACCGCTTCAGGGACGGATTTGACCCTGGTGGTCGAGGGTCGCCCCTTTGAGTTCAGTCGAAGTAGCGACGATCGGGCTACCGCCTGGGTTGCCCCTGTGGAGCACCTGGGCGAGGGCCGCCTGGTAGCCACCCACAAAGGAACTGCCGTTGAATTGGTGGTCCGAAACGGTCTGGTGGTTTCGGGTTCGTCCAAGGATCCCGAAACCCAGCGGGCTATCGAGCGCTTGTTGGCCGATGCCCCCGAAGGCCGCCGGATTCGCTTGTTTGGCTGGTGCCTCCGATTTGGC
>CAYTWV010000555.1:0-708 GCA_964442235.1 uncultured Myxococcales bacterium
TTCGGGACATGGAAGCCAATTACGGTCCCAAGTGGCCAGCCTTGAAGGCCGCTCTGGATCAGCGAAATCTGCTTCGACAGGCCTTGCAGCGAGAGGCCCGGCTGCTTCTGGAAACGAAGCTTGAGGGCTACCTGTTGAAGCTTGAAGAGGAAAACGACAAGTTGCGCCGTGTGGTGGTCGTGGATGAAGAGTTTGCCCGGGACATTGAGCGGGCGAAATCGGAAGAGGCAGCGCTTGCCAAAATCAAATTGGACTACGAGCCCCTGACTGCACGGCGAAATGAAGCACGGCAGGTCTTTGAAGAGGTCAATCGGCGATACGCTCGCACGGCACTGGCTTCTCAAGTGGAAACGAACAATATCCGAATTCAGGACCTGGCCGTAGAACCCACCGTGCCTCTGAAGGGTGGAAGTGTCCTGCACCTGATTGCCGGCCTGCTGCTGGGGCTGATTCTTGGAATTTGCATGGCCTTTTTTGTGGAGGCCCTGGATAGCAGCGTAAAGACTCGAGAGGATGTGGAAGCCATTCCCGGGCTCCAGTTCTTGGGCATGGTTCCCGTATATGAACCCGTTGATGACGATGCTTCCGAAATGGCGTTGGCCACTTCCGAACTGTTCATGTACCGAAGGCCCAAAGCCAGCGTTTCGGAACATGTGCGAACGGTGCGAACAAACCTCTTCTTCTCGGCACCGGGCAGCAAGCCCCGCT